>JBOHIT010000774.1:0-3384 GCA_050726155.1 Bradyrhizobium sp. | reverse complement strand
ACCGTCACCGGCCCCAACTGCCATAAGGCCGGGACGATGGGGTTGAAAATCCGCGGCGATGACGCCAGGCCGGGAACGAGCAGGATCGGCATAGGATTGTCCATGCGTAGCTCCGGAATAGGCGCTTTGGGGTGGAAACGGCCCTAGCTGCTTGATTTAACGCGTTTTCTTGATGCGAACCGGCATCCACTTCGCCCGAAAACGCGATGAAATTGGAACTCCAGATTAGGCTGGTCGCACGGCCTGTCAAATATGCAGGGAAACCCGTGTGAATCTGCGTTTTTTGGGGTTCACGCGGCGGGATACGGCGACTATGTAATGCGCTCATGACAACACCTGAAAACCCGTCAGCCTGGCCGGACCTCAAACCGACCGCGCTCCTCGTGCTCGCCGACGGCACCGTGCTGGAAGGCTTTGGCCTTGGCGCGGAAGGCCAGGCGGTCGGCGAAGTCTGCTTCAACACGGCGATGACCGGGTATGAGGAGATCCTCACCGATCCTTCCTATGCCGGGCAGCTCATCACCTTCACCTTCCCGCATATCGGCAACGTCGGCACCAACGACGAGGATATCGAGACGGTAAACATGGCGGCGACGCCGGGCGCGCGCGGCGTGATCCTGCGCTCCGCGATCACCGATCCGTCGAACTACCGCTCGGCCAAGCATCTCGACGCGTGGCTGAAGGCGCGCGGCATCATCGGCCTCTCCGGCATCGACACCCGGGCGCTGACCGCGCTGATCCGCTCAAAGGGCATGCCGAATGCCGTGATCGCGCACGCCAAGGACGGCAAGTTCGACCTCCATGGCCTCAAGGAAGAAGCGCGCGAGTGGCCCGGCCTCGAAGGCATGGATCTAGTGCCGATGGTGACGTCGGGCCAGCGCTTTACCTGGGACGAGACGCCGTGGGGCTGGGAAAAGGGTTTTGGCCGCCAGACCGCGCCCGAATTCAACGTGGTCGCGGTCGACTACGGCATCAAGCGTAACATCCTGCGCCTGCTCGCCGGCGAAGGCTGCAAGGTCACGGTGGTGCCGGCGACGACCTCGGCCGAAGACATCCTGGCGATGAAGCCGGACGGCGTGTTTCTCAGTAACGGCCCCGGCGATCCCGCCGAGACCGGCAAATATGCGGTGCCCGTCATCAAGCAGGTGATCGATTCGGGGACGCCGACCTTCGGCATCTGCCTCGGCCATCAGATGCTCGGCCTCGCCGTCGGCGCCAAGACCAGGAAGATGCATCAGGGCCATCACGGCGCCAATCATCCGGTGAAGGACGAGACCACCGGCAAGGTCGAGATCACCTCGATGAACCACGGCTTCGCGGTGGATGAAAAGACGCTGCCGAAGGGCGCCACGCAGACCCACATCTCGTTGTTCGACGGCTCCAATTGCGGCATCCAGCTTGACGGCAAGCCGGTATTCTCGGTGCAGTACCACCCGGAAGCCTCACCCGGCCCGCGCGACTCGCATTATCTGTTCAAGCGGTTCACCGATTTGATGCGCGCGAACAAGCGGGGGTAAGGGCCGCCGCCCGCACCAGCGTGCGAGGAGCGAAGCGACGAAGCAATCCACACCTTGCTTCGCGGCGACATGGATTGCTTCGCTTCGCTCGCAATGACGAAGAAGTCTCCTGCCGACCGGATAATCCGTCCAACTGACTGCCACCCATGACCGGATCGACGCCGGGCATGACGAGATATCATGTGACGAATGCCCTTTGCCGCGCTATCCGTATAGTATTACACCTGACATTTAAAGAACAGGAATTGCCATGGACAGTTCAGCCGCCCCCAAGGTCGAATATGGCGTAACGCCGACGAGCGTGATGGCGTCGATGTCGGGCCTCGAATTCGTCCGCGCGATCTTCGAGGGCAAACTGCCGGCACCGCCGATCATGGAGAATGTCGAGCCGTTCGATTCCACCGCCGAGAACGGCGTCGTCACGTTCTACAGCGTGCCGGGCTTCCGGCACTACAACCCGATCGGCTCGGTGCATGGCGGCTACGCCGCGATCCTGCTGGATTCGGCGATGGGCCTCGCGGTCCACACCGCGCTGCCGGCCGGCACCGGCTACACCACGCTCGAATTCAAGATCTCCTTCATCAAGGGCATGACCAAGGATACCGGACCTGTGAAATCCGAAGGCCGCACGCTCAGCGTCGGCCGCCGCGCCGCGACCGCCGAGGCGCGCATCAGCGATTCCAAGGGCCGCCTCGTCGCGCATGCCACCACGACCTGCCTGATTTTCGAAATCCCAAAGGCATGATCGAAGGGAACGCGAGGCCCTGACAGCGGTTGATTCTCCACGTATGTTTCCGCGTGGAGAGAACAATCGTGCCCGTCGTCAGCGAAGACCTGCAACCCCTCACCTTCGACTTCGTCGACGACGGCCTGGTGCCGAACAGCAGGATGCCGTTCCTGGTCTACAAGCGCGCGATCGACGTCGATAACGGCGATCCCGAGAAAACCATCGAAGATCTGTTCGGCGCCAATGGCTGGGGCGCGATGTGGCGCAACGGCGTCTATGATTATCTGCACTACCACGCCACTGTACACGAAGTGCTAGGGGTCGCCCGCGGCAACGCCATCGTGCGTTTCGGCGGCGACAACGGCACCGAGCTTGCGATCGCCGCCGGCGATGTCGCGATCCTGCCCGCCGGTACCGGGCATCAATGCCTGTCTTCGAGCGCTGATTTCTCCGTCGTCGGCGCCTACCCGCCGGGGCCGCGCGTTGAGATCACGCGCGCGACGCCGGAGAACCACGCCAAGGCGCTGAAGACGATTCCGAACGTGAAAATCCCGAAGACCGATCCTGTCATGGGCGCGGGCGGACCGCTCGTGAAACTTTGGAAATGACGCACGGCGCTGGATTAGCGACGGCGTTATGTGATTGACTTTCCCGGTCCGAGATCAGGCCAACATGATCCGGCCAGGAAAAGGAAACGCCCGATGACTGCCAATCCAGATATGACCATCCGCGATGTCAGAGTGACGATGCTGCGCCTGCCCTGGGCCGACGATCCCTGGCTCAAGGGTGCTGCGCTGGGCGCGACGCGCGACATCCTGATCTGCGAGGTCGAGACCGCAGGCGGCATCATCGGCATGGGCTATCTGCTCGTCTTTCACCCGGGCATGAAATCGATCGCGGCCTGTCTCGACGAATGCATCATCCCGCGCGTGAAGGGCAAGGACGTCACCGCGATCGAGGCAATCTGGAGCGATCTGTGGACGGCGACGATGACCTACGGCCGCGGCGGCATCGCCGCGATGGCGATGTCGGCGGTCGACATCGCGCTGTGGGATGCGGTGGGCAAGCGCGCGGGGCTGCCGCTGCACCGGCTGTGGGGCCATTATCGCTCGGAAATCCCGATCTACGGCTCGGGCTGTT
>JBOHIT010000773.1:0-9839 GCA_050726155.1 Bradyrhizobium sp. | reverse complement strand
GTATGGATGTCCATCGCGTTGTCGGCCAGCATAAATGAAACGCCCTCATGCTCTCCGATCGATTTCCCGAACGCCGTCCGGCGGCGCGCAAAGTCGGTGGCGATCTCCTGGGCTCTCATCGCGGATCCGAGCCAGCGCATGCAGTGCGTCAGTCGCGCCGGGGCAAGGCGAACCTGGGCATGGCGAAAGCCGCTTCCGATCTCGCCCAAAACCGAATCCGCAGCAAGACGAAGGCCGTCGAAGCGGACGACGGCATGACCGCCGACGAAGCTGGAATCGATGGTATCGAGCGTTCGTTCGATCTTGATGGCCGGGTCGGGCATGTCAGCGAGGAACATGGTGGCGGTTCCATCCGCCTCCCCTCCGACGATCTTTGCCATGATGATTGCAAAGCCCGCTCCCTCCGCGCCGGTGATCAACCATTTCTGCCCGTCAATCACCCAGGTATTGCCGTCACGCCGCGCGGTCGTCTGAAGCTGTCCCGGATCCGAGCCGGCACCAGGCGCGGGCTCGGTCATGCAGAAGCAGGAACGGCTCGCGGCGGTCGCCAAGGGCTTCAGATACCGCTCGCGCTGATCGGGACGCGCGATCACGTCCAGAAGATGGATGTTGCCTTCATCCGGCGCGGCGCAATGCAACGCTATCGGGCCCAGCATCGAATATCCCGCAGCGGTAAATACCGCTGCCCGGCCGATGTGAGAGAGGTTCTGGCCACCGTATTCGCTTGGCGCATGAGGCGCCAACACTCCTGCTTGCCTCGCCAGCTCGTTCAATTCCAGTCGCATATCGTCGGTGGGACCGTGCGATGTCCATCGCGGATCCTTCTCGTACGGTACCACCTTGTCCTGAACGAATGCTTTGACCTTTGCCGCCAGTTCGGAGACGTGCGACGGAAGGGAGAAGTTAAGATCGAGATCAGCCATTTGATGCTCCATGCGCGACATCCCGGGCGATCAACAACAAGTCTTGGCCCAGAGGTCCAAATTCCGCATAACGATGGTCTTTCACCGCGCCGTTCGTCCATTGCCGGTGCAGTTGCAGGAAGACGACGCCAAGCTTGAAAAGTGCGAGGACGCGCATCGCCGCAAGGTCATCGAGATCGTGTCCCGTCAAGGCAGCATAGCGTTCCGCGACGTCAGACCGCCGCCAGAACCCCGGATGCGCCGTGGGCATTTGTTGAAGCCTTCGCATCGCGGGCGGATCGCCAGGCTCCGCCCAGTAGCTGAGCAACGTGGCAAGATCGAACAATGGATCGCCCCGGGTGCCCATGTCCCAATCGACCAGCGCCAGAGGCGCCAGGCTTGCAGGGTCAAGGATCAAATTGTCGAGCTTGAAGTCGCAGTGAAGAATTGCAGCCGGCCGCTCCCGAAAATGCTGCCGCGCGAGCCAGTCCGAGATTTCTTTGAGAAGCTTTTGAGTTGAAGGCGATTCAGCAACCAGCGCGCCCCGCTTCGACCAGCCGGCGATCGCGCGTCCGATGAACCCTTGGGGCTTTCCGAGATCTTCGAGCCCGACCGCTCGCGCGTCGACTGCGTGAAGGCTTGCCAGCGTCGAGACCAGCATCTCGCACAGCAAAGGGGCGGCGTCCTGGCGCGCCCCGACGGGCGATAAGTCAGCACCCCGGATCACAATCCCCGGCCGATATTCGATTAACTGAAACGGAACGCCGATCACGTCGCGGCGGTCACAGTAATGCAGACTCCGCGGAACGAAGGCGAGCACATCCGCAAGCCGTGACAGGATCTTGTGCTCGCGCGCCATGTCGTGGGCGCCGGGCGGCAGTTCTCCATCAGGGGGACGGCGCAGTACGGCGTTCCGACCGTCGACGACGACAAGATAATTGCGGTTTGCGAGACCACCGGCAAATTGCCTGATGGGCTGCGCCGGATCGAACGTCATTCCCTCCGTCCGCAAATACTGCGCAACGCGATCCCAATCCGCTGACGTGGTCTCCGCCTCCGACAACAATTCCGGGCATCCCGTCGCCGGCTCTGGACCGGTGCTTTGGACTTGCTTCAAGGCCAACTCCGAAAGATTGTCGGACAATTACAGAATATGCGAAAGTGCTCTGCGGGTGTCAAGGCCGGAAATAGAGAACAATGATGGCTCTTCCGTTCCAGACAGGCTATTTTTGTCGGACAATTATGTTATATTTTGACAACGAGTGTGTTGCTGCCGGTCGGCAAGATCAACGCATGCATTGGGAGGTTCAATGGCCATGAGCGTAACCGAGGGCGTCGATGCCAACTCCATCACGGCAGGCTCTCTGGCAATGCTGCGCCAACCGACGGTCCATTACGGCGTCCATGCCGAAGAGACCATCGCTCGCCTGGCAGGGGAACGAAAAAGCAGCCGCATCCTTCCAATTGTAACGTCCTCGCTCCTGAACAATCCGCACGTAAAAGGCAGCCTCGCTGCGCTTGGACCATCGGCGCTTCCTATCTTCAGCAATCTGAGGCCGCACACGCCCTTCGACACCGTGATTGCCTTGATCGAGACGATCGAGCGCACGGCGCCCGACCTGATCGTCGTTTTCGGCGGCGGCAGCGCGATCGACGCAACCAAGATCGCCGGCCTCGCGGCCGGGAACGCCGCGCGCGACCGGGAGTCGCTGCTTTCGCTTCGCGCCATGCCGGATAGTCAAGGCGTGACGCAACCTTCCCCCGGCTCCCGCGCCGTTCCGATCGTCGCCGTCCCGACCACGCTCTCGGCCGCGGAGTTCGGGATTATCGGCGGCGCCACCGACGTTCAAACCGGCATCAAGCACATCTTCAAGTCCGACACGCTGGCTCCCGACATCATCATCTACGATCCATGGCTCGGCGCGCAAACGCCGCTCGATCTTTGGCTCTCGACCGGCATTCGCTCGGTGGATCACGGCATTGAAACCGTGCTCTCGCGCGACGCCAATCCGCTCACCGACGCGCTCGCGTTGCGCGGCCTTACGCTGCTGCGCGAGGGGCTCGTCTCCGCCCATGCCGACACCAGCGACATCGCGGCGCGCCACAGGTGCCAGCTCGGAGTATGGCTCGCCGGTTCCAGCATCGGCCGCGTGCGCTACGGCGCTAGCCATGGGCTCGGTCATCAGCTTGGTGCTGTCGCCGGCGTACCTCACGGCATGACCTCCTGTGTCTTACTGCCGGCGGTTCTCGCTTTCAACGCGCCGGTTTCGGCCGCACGCCAGGCCGAGATCGCCCTGGCATTCGGCCAATCCGGAAAACCCGCCGCCGAGGTCGTCCGGCACTTCATCGACTCGCTTGGCCTGCCGACCCGGCTGTCGCAGCTTGACGTCGATGAACGTCTTCTGCCTCGTGTGGCCGAAACCGGCTTGAACAATGCTTTCGTCAAGGCGAATCTCCGGCCGATACAATCAGCCGAAGACGTCATGACCATCCTTCGCGCGGCGTCTTGATTGCGCGCAGCACTTACGGTTTCTTAATCATCGGACACTCGCTTTCGGCGAGCGGCCGGGCGGCCTCCTCGGCCGGGTTCGTCGCAATCTTCTCGTAGTAATCCCATGGCGCCTTGGACTCCTTCGGGCTTTTGACCCGGAACACATAAAAATCGCGCAGCACCCGGCCGTCTTCGCGAATATGTCCGTTCTTTGTCATGAAGTCGTTGATCGGCAATTCCTTCATCTTCTTCATCACAGCCGCGGAATCCGTTGTCGCCGACGCCTTGATCGCCTTGAGGTAATGCATGACGCTGCCATAGACGCCGGCGGGCACCATATGCGGCATTACCTTGTTGCGATCGAAGAACCGCTTCGACCAGGCGCGTGTCTCGTCGTTCATGTCCCAATAGAAGGATTCGGTGACGAGCAGTCCCTGCGCCGTGGCGAGCCCGAGGCCGTGAACATCCGGCAGCAGCGTCAAAAGGCCGACCATCTGCTGCTTATCGGTGACGCCGAATTCCTTGCCGGCCTTGACGGCATTCTTGGTGTCCTCGCCGGCATTGGCGAGAGCGATAACCTTGGCGCCCGAGGTCTGCGCCTGAAGGATATAGCTAGCGAAATCCGACGAATTCGCCGGGTGCAACACCTGGCCGAGCACCTTGCCGTTTTCGGCCTTGATCGCGTTCGAGGAATCGCGGGTCAGGGCCTGCCCAAAGGCGTTGTCGGATGAAATGAAGAACCAGGTGTCGCCGCCGCGCTTCACGATGGCCCGGCTGGTGCCGGCCGTGAGCGCGTAAGTATCGTAGGTCCAATGCACGCTGGTCGGAGAACATGCCTTGCCGGTAAGGTCGGAACTCCCGGCACCGGAATAGATCACGATCTTGCCTCGCTCGCGCGCGAGTTCCTGCACGGCCAAGGCGACCGACGAAACCGCTACGTCGAGAATCGCGGTTACGCCGTCGACGTCAAACCATTTGCGGGCGATCGTTGCGCCGATGTCCGGTTTATTCTGGTGATCGGCGGACACCACCTCGATCTTGCGGCCGAGGACCGTTCCGCCGAAATCCTCCACCGCCATTCGCGCAGCATCGACCGAGCTCGGCCCGTCGATCGCGACATAGGGGCCGGACTGGTCGTTTAGGATTCCGATCCTGATCGGACCATCATCGGCGGCAAACGCCGGCGACCCCAGCAGCGCAATCACGGCTCCTATGCAGAGCGCTTTCGTATTTCTCACTATTTGCCTCCCATTTTTTATCATGTGTTTAGCCTTCTCAACCGCGGTCGTGCGGCCGCAGCTTGATGAGCGCATCGGAGCGGCCGCGCTGGACGACTTCGCCGCGCTGATTTCGAATCTCGAATTCACGGTCGATGATGCCGCTGGTTCCGCTCTTGGTAAGGCGCTTCCCGATGATCGTCATGCGTACGCTGAGCGTATCGCCGACGAATATCGGCCCGAGGAAGCGCCATTCGCCGATCGATAGCATGGCGACAACGGATTCCTCGAAGATGCCCCAGCGGCTCATCGCGCCCGTGACAAGCGCAACGCCGAAAACACCGCCCACGACCCGCCGGCCGAATTGAGTGGTCTTGGCGTATTCCTCGTCGGAATGCAGCGGATGCCAGTCGCCCGACAGCATGCAAAAAAGAGAAAGGTCGGTATCCGTCACCGTGCGGCCAGGGCTGTCGAAGATCTGGCCGTCATCGAAATCCTCATAGTAAAGCGACTTCATTTCCCAACTCCCGTTCCAAGCGCGCGGGACAGCTTGGCCCGCGCATCCCACGCTTTGTCGTTCGACAAGGCGCGCAGCTTGTGCCGTTCGATCTCCTGCTTGGCGGCCGAGCGCGGCAATGTGCGGACAAACTCCACGAACCGCGGCACCTTGAAGCGCGCAAGTCGCGCCGCGCACCACTCGACGACAGCCTCCGGCGTCAGCGCGACGTTCTCGGCCGGAACGATGAATATCTTGACGTCTTCTTCACCGAGTTCGGCGGGTACGCCGACGACGGCAGCCTCGGCTATGCCGGGACAGGCGCACGCGGCCGACTCGACCTCATAGGCCGAGACGTTCTCGCCCCGACAGCGGAGCCAATGCGCCTGCCTGCCGACAAAATGCAGGAAGCCCTTTTCATCGACGCGCCCGAGATCGCCGGTATGCAGCCAAAGGTTCGACCAGCATTCGAGCGTGCGGACCGGGTCGTTGTGATAACGCAACATGAACGTGTAGGGCACACGCGGGCGAAGTACGATTTCGCCGATTTCTCCCGGCGGCTTCTCCTGGTCGACCGAATCGACGACGCGAAAATCGGCCCAGCGGCCCGGCTCGCCATGCGCATCAGGCTGAGCGCTGTCCGGCTTGGCATAGGTGATGAGAACGCCCCCCGCCTCGGTGAGCGAGTAAAGGTTCACCATCTTGATACCGAAGCGCCGGCTGAAGGTCGGGGCCACGCCCGGCGGGACCTGACCCGTGACGCCGACGGAGGCGCGCACGCGATGATCACGATCGGCATGGCTTTCGGGTTGCTGTGTCAGCACGGTCACCATCGTGCCAACAGGATCGATCAGGGTTGCGCCTCTCGACTTGGCGCGTGCCCAGAAGCGCGTCGCGCTGAACCGCCGCTCGAGGGTGGTCGGAATGTCGGTCACGAGCGGACCCATGACGCCAAGCATCGTGCCGC
The DNA here is from genome assembly GCA_050726155.1 of Bradyrhizobium sp. Taxonomy (GTDB): domain Bacteria; phylum Pseudomonadota; class Alphaproteobacteria; order Rhizobiales; family Xanthobacteraceae; genus Bradyrhizobium. The sequence goes on along the minus strand of JBOHIT010000773.1, from coordinate 3,766 downwards.
CGACATGGAACAGGGGCAGCACGGAATACTGATGGTCATCCGCCCCGACATCGAAAGCATCACGAAACCTGTACCCCGCCGCAAGGAACGCGAAGTGCGGCATCACGACGCCCTTCGGTCGTCCCGTCGTGCCCCCGGTGTAGATGATCACCCCGGCGTCCTGCGGCACGACGTCGACCTGTGGCAAGCCCGCACCGCTGGAAACGAAGCGATTCCATGACTGAAATCCGTCCGCGGCTTCTGTCGAAATGCGCGTCGATGGCAGCGGCACATGGTCAGGCCAGTCGCGAAAGCGGGCCGCGGTATCCGCCTCGACAAAAAGCGCTTTCGGCGCGGCATCGCGCACGGTGTAGAACAGGTCGTCACCGACAAGACCGGTATTGAGAGGGACCCAAATCGCACCGAGCTTGACCGTCCCGAACCACACGATGAGCTGTTCGATCCGCCCGTCCATCATGCTGCAGACCCGGTCGCCCGGACCGACTCCACTGACGGACAGCGCAGCCGCCATCCGGTCGGACTCCCGATCGATCTCGCCCCAGGAGGTCAGCGTTCCCGCGACGTCCACACGGGGTGCATCGCCATGTTGTTCGGCACGCGCGCGCAGCAGCGCGTGGATGGAATTCCAGGGCACCTCCTTGCCAGCAATGCGCATTGACCCCTCGCTCATTTTACAGCTTTTGAGTCGCCGGAGTGCCGAGCAGTCCGGTTGGCTTGACCAACAGAACCGCGATGACGATGAGATAGCTGAGGCTTGGCGCCCATAGGGCAGGCAGCACCGCAATCCACAGGCTCTCACAGACGCCGAGAATGATCCCGCCGATCACCGCACCAGAAAGACTTGTCAGCCCGCCAAGCGCCGCGGCCGCGAAACCCTTGATCAGAAGCCATCCGAAGCCTGGATCGACCAGCGTTAGCGGCGCATAGAGAATACCCGCGATCGCGCCGAGCGCCGCCCCCATCGTCACGGCGATCGCGAAAACCCTGCTGGTGCGAATGCCACAGAGATTTGCGCCCATCTCGTTCTGCGACAACGCCCGCATCGCCCTGCCCCAGCGCGTCCACCGAAAGAAAGCCGCAAGCAGCGCCATCACCACGACAGCTCCGGCGATGATGAGCACCTGCTGGCCCGTGATCACGACGGGCGTGGTCATTACAGGCCGCAACCGCTCGCTCGGCGGAAAGTGATAGCTTTCCGCCCCCCAGATAATCGTCGCGGCGCCATTGATGATGTTGGCGACCGCGAGTGTCGCCAGCACCTGGATCATATGGGGTGCGGTCAAAAGCCGCCGGTAGGCTAACTCGCTGACCGCGAGGCCGACCGCGGTCACCGCGAGGATGGCAAGCAGCCCGGCGACCGGATAGCTGAGGCCAAACCGGTCGACCGCGGTCACGCAGACATAGGCGCCGAGAAGAATGACGCTTCCGTGGGCGAAGTTGATCACCCTGGTCGCCTTGAAAACGACGACCAGTCCGAGGCCGACCAGAGCGTAGATCGAACCGCTCACCACCCCGGCCACCAACAATTGCGGAAGCATCAATAACGTCATGTCAGTCGATCGCAGCAGGAGCCTCCGCCTTCTCGTCGCCTGGCCAATACCCGGGCATGGCGAGCGTCTGAGCCCCGCCGACGATCTTGTAGATACTCAGGCCGCGCCCACCCGCATGATTTTCAGCCGTGAATGTCAGAGGATAGCTCAAGGCGTGGCTATTTACATTCTTGCTGCGATCGAGCGCCGCCGCGAGCTTCTCGGGCGTGACGTCCTTTCCCAAGCCCCGGATCGCCTCGACCAGGGTTTCGGCAGCCCCGACGCCGGACACGACCAGCGGGTTGAACGTGACTTCCGGATACTTCGCGCGCATTTCGTCCATCATCGGCTTCATCCCCGGCCCGTCGAGCACGTCCCTGGAAAGCATGCTGCCGAAATAATGCGCAAGCGCACTCTGCGGAAGCGAGCGGTAGATGCTGCTGTCCGTCACGGACGCCGAGGTCACGATCGTCGCCGTGAGGCCAAGGTCCTCCGCCTGGCGGAGCAGGATTTGCGCCGGTACTTGGTAAAGAAAGGCAATGACCACGTCGGGATTGGCCGCCTTGATCTTCAGGATTTGCGCGCTCGCGTCGGTGCCGCGCGGCTCCAGGGTCTCGTCGGCAACGATTTTCCGTCCATATTGCGTGAGCATGGCCTCGACACCCTGGCGGCCTTCCTTGCCATACACATCGGTCTGGCCGATGAAAGCCACCCGTTGAGGCTTCAGGACGCTCATGGCGAAGTTGACGAGGGCGCCCCCCTGCGTGTGAACTGACGGCGCAACGAAGAAGAAGTTCGGCTTCAGTCCGCCGAGCTGCGACGAACTGGACGTATAACCGCCGCTGGAGAATGACATGAACGGCAGCGGCGTCGTTGGCGCAACCGCATCGCGAACCGCAACGGCGGCCGACGAGCACGTCAGCCCGAGCACCGCGACGACGGAGCGCTCCGAGGCGAGTTTAGTCGCGACGCCTACGGACTGCTTGGGGGAACATCCGTCGTCTTCAGCCACGACCTCAAGCTTGCGCCCGTTGATCCCGCCCGACGCGTTGACCTTGTCGAAAACATAACGCACCCCGTTGAGGCTGGGCACGCCGTATTGCGAATAGGCACCGCTCAGCGAATCCTGCACGGCAACGCGAATGGTGGTGTCGGTCACGCCATAAGCGCCTTGTGCCCAAGCAGCGGCTGGCGCCACCGCAACGATCGCCGCCAATATCGACCTTCTCATCTCATTCTCCCTTTCAGACTGTGGCTTGTCCTGCCAGTTTCTTGAGTTCAAATTTCTGGACCTTGCCGAGCGGCGTCATCGGAAACTCCTCGACAAAATAAAACCGCGCCGGAATTTTGTATTTCGCGATGCGTTCCGCGCAGAAGCGAGTCAGGTCGTCCGGATCGGGCTTCGCGCCCGCGCGAAGCTGCACGAAGGCGACCGGCAACTCGCCCATCCGCTCATCGTCGATTCCAACGACGTGGGCCTGGACGACATCGGGATGCCCGGCCAGCAGCGCCTCGATCTCGACCGGATAGACATTGAAACCGCCGACAAGGATCATATCGGAGACCCGGCCGGTGATGCGCACGTTGCCGTCGCGGCCAAGCACACCCAGATCCCCGGTTCGAAACCAGCCCTCGCTAAAAGGCTTCGTCAGGCCGTCGCGCCCGCCGAAATAGCCAAGCATGACGTTGGACCCGCGAACGCAGATTTCGCCGTCGGTGTCCGGGGCAAGAACGGCCGACGACGCCGGGTCACAGATACGGACTTCGACGCCGGGCAGCGGCCGGCCGACCGTCCCCGTGACGGTCTCCACCGGATCGCCGATCCTGGTCAGCGTGATAACCGCGCAAGTTTCCGACATGCCGTAGCCGCTGAGGAGATCCCTTACCCCGAGCTGGCCAATAATGGCGTCTGCGAGTTGCGGAGGGCACGGCGCACCGCCGACGATCCCCGTGCGCAACGATGCGGTTCGCGCCGGACGGAACTCGGGATGGTTCAGCAGCAATAGATACATGGTCGGAACGCCGTAGATCACGTTGCAGCGTTCGCGCTCGATCGTCGCCAGCGCGGCGCCCGCCTCGAACGTCGGCATCACGACCAGGCAAGCATCGTGTATCCAGCTGGCGACGAGCGCGTTGCAACAACCGAACACCGACGGCAACGGCGCGCCGTACAGGACGCGTTCATCTGGAGAGATCTCCATGATCCCGCCGACGCTGCACTCCGTCGAGAGAATGGC
>JBOHIT010000772.1:0-5551 GCA_050726155.1 Bradyrhizobium sp. | reverse complement strand
TCCGATAGACGTCTACCAGGAAGGCGATCTGAATGAAGCTGATGAACGAGATGCCTAGCGGGAGCGCGATCGCAACCGGCTGGAATTCGATTCCAACAAGATAGCCGACGGTTTGGGTGATGAAGTTTGTGTACTTGAAATAGGCGAGAACTCCGAGGTTGGCGGCTATTGCCAGTCCAAGGACAATTCTCGATTTGGATTGCGCGATCCGCAGAGCTGCGCAGTAGTTGAAGGCAATCGAACCATAAAGCAGGATAATATATTTGGGTTCCCAAACTCCGTAAAACACGGACGAGCAGAGAAACAACCAGATGAATACCCACTGGATGTTACCGAACCGCCTGCATATCAGGAAGCCAACCGAGACAATCGGCATAAAAATCAGAAGAAATGACAGAGAATTAAAAAGCATTCTTCCACTATGCCGTTGTTAGGCGCCGGCTGGCTCCGGCGCCTGATGACAGTTCGTTTTGTCGATGATGGAGCGCTAACAATGCAATCGCGTTAGATTTCCGCGAGCAGAATGAAAATGCAGCGGCGCTCGCCCTTGTTGACCATTCCGCCACGATGCATGCCGTTGCCATCGAACAGAACGCAGTTGCCGTAGTTCGAAGTCGCGCTGAAATGCCCCTCGCGCAGGCGCTGGACGTCGACGGAATCATCTCGCAGGTCGCCGCCAAAATCCGCCTTCTTCCTGAGGAATGCCGGAAGCGCCATGAACTTCTTGCGCGTTTCGGGTTTGCGGCCGGAGAAACCGCTGAAGTCGTTGGTGCGGCGAACCATGCCTTCGAACCAGCCGATCTTGGCGTTCTGGCTACCCCGGACGTAGCAGAAAGGTCCCCCGTCGGGACCGATCTCATGGATATAGATCGCGCATTTCAGCATGCCGTAGGTGGCATCCATGTGCAGGTAACTGCCCCAGGGGTCGGCCAATTTGGTGTCGGGAAACACGCGCTTCCAGAACGTATAGCCGTCGTCGTTGATCTGCGCATTGACATGCTTCACCCCGACGGGGCGGCCAAGATAGGCGCTGGCAGCCTCGATGATGCCGTAGCGCTTGAAGATGTTCTCGACGGTTGCGAAGGCCTGTGGATCGGTCGAATGGATGCACCAATAGACGTTGTCGTCGAACTTGCGTTTCTCCAGGGGGATGTCGGCGCGACGCTCGTCGAGCTTGGCAAATCCCGGATTGGTCACGGCGCGAATCTGTTCAATCTCGTCGGGCGAGAGCGTCAGGCAAACAATGCCATCCGACTTGAACTGGTTCAAAAGTGCAGGGCTGGCCGGGACCGCCGGCCGGCGTGCGCCGGTCAGCTTACCGATCATCCGGCTGGCGCGGATGCGGGTGAACATCGAAATGTATTGCAGCGCCGTTCTGAAATTCAGCCCGCTAAAGCCGGCCTCCTTGGTCAGTAGCGGCATGTTTTCGTAATCGACGATGCGCCGGATAGTGACGAAGGCAAACGTGCGCAAGAAAACGTTCAGCGCGGAGATCCGCTCGCGTAGCGTCGCCTTGGGAAACAGGCCGCCGTAGGCGGGGTGGGCGTCGTAATCGATCGCGGGCAGGGAATTGCCTCGGTAGAGCGGGATCGGCAGCGCCTGCATCTTGGCTTCGCGTGCGCTGGGCGCCACGTCGGACATTGAGTCGATGGTCGTCATCAGAGGATTCTCCGGCAGTGCGCGGTTCGTTCTATTGCCGATCTATACAGCGTGCGGCATCCCGCTAGCAACAAAGAAGGCCCCTCAGAAGACTGGCCCCGCTCAATTCTGGGGATGATCTAAGTCATGGAAATACTTTGGGAAAGCGCCCTGCAGGTCGATATTTTGAAGAGCTTCTGCGATCTTCACGGAGGCGCCACCGCAGCCGTAGGGTGGCGGCGTTGAATTGTCCGGATGGAACCGGCCCTCAAGGATTGTGCGGAGGGCTGCGAGGATCACCCCCTGGTCGGCCGGGCAATCGATGATCGATGCCGCGCGCAACCGGCCAAGCTGGCGGTCACCGATATTGACCGAGGGTACGCCGACGGCCGGGGCCTCAAGGATGCCGCTTGAGGAATTGCCGACTACGGCGTCCGCCAGCCGCAGCGCGTTCCAGTAGCGCTCGCTACCCAGCGAGGCGAACAAATGCGCCCGGTCCGGCCGCGCCGTTACGAAGGCGCGGATGGCTTCGTCGATCTGGCGATAGCCGGGATCGGCGTTGACGCCGGTGAAGATGAAGCTGCGATCCTCGATCTCGCCGAGTGCGCCCAGTAATGCGGTGACATTCGCCGCATCGGTCTCGGGCTGCGCGGTGGTTGGATGCAGCGTCACCAGCAGGAACTGTTCCGGGCCGCTGATACCGAGTTCCCCGAACAGCACCGCACGGCTGACCGCCGGCGTTGTATCCGCCAGATCGAGCCCGGGCGCACCGACGTTAAAGACAAAATCTGGGTTTTCTCCCATCTGGATGATGCGCTGCCGATACGGCTCGGCAGCGGCGAAATGAACGCACGCCATCTTGGTGATGGCGTGGCGGATGGCGTCGTCGAACGCGCCCGCGGTGACTTCGCCGCCATGGATATGGGCGATCGGAATATTCAACAGCGTCGCCGCCACCGCGGCCGCGAGGATTTCATAGCGATCGCCCAGCACCACGATCAGATCTGGCTTCAGCCTGGGAAGCGCCTCGGCAAACCCGGTGACGCCAATCCCGGTGCCGCGCGCCACCGTTTCCGCGCGGTCGTCGGTCAGTTCGAGGTCGATCTTCGCCGCGATCTCAAAACCGTCGGCCTCGATGATGCGCCAGGTCTCGCCGAACTTCGGCAGCAGATGCATGCCGCAGGCGATCACTTGCAGATCGATGTCATCCATCTGCTGCAGCCGGGTCAGAACCCCTTTCAGCAACCCGTAATCGGCCCGCGATCCCGTCACCACGGCGATGCGGCGGGGCGTTGTCGTCATGGCGCGGTTCGCCAGGGAGATGCGTCCAGCATGCCGTGCTCGATGACGTAGGAAGCGTAAGCCAGATCGGCCGCGGTTTCGATTTCGATCGAATGCAGCCGGTCCATCAGGATGCCGTAGCTGCTCGCGGGATCGGCATAGATCTTCTTGTGCTTGCGCATGGCGTCCCAGCCGATCAAATAGAGCGCGCCGTTCATGGTGACCTCCAGCGGCTGGTCCTGCCGCCGTTGTGCGGTCGTGGTCAGCATCTTGTCGACAATGGTGCCGATCGAACCGTCCTTGCCGAGTGGCCCGACGAAGATCGATGACACCTCGGTCTCGCGCATGCCGACCACGAGGCTGGCGTTGCGCGCCACGAACAGTTCGACCGCCTCGTCGAAATGCTCCGGGCGTGCAAACGGCGATGACGGCTCGAGCAGCATGATGGCGTCGTAGCGGCGATTTTCATTCGCCTCGATCCAATCCATGGCGTGAAGCACCACGTCGTTGGAAGAGGCGGTGTCGGTCGCCAATTCGACCGGACGCTCAAACAGCATCTCGGCGCCGTGCCTGACCGCCTCGTTGCGAATCTCGGGGCTATCGCTGGAGACAATCAGGCGTGAACAATAGCGCGACTGCCGTCCCGATCGGGCTTTGTAGCCGATCAGGCTGAGACCGCCGATCTCGCGCAAATTCTTGCCCGGCAATCCCTTCGATCCGCCGCGTCCCACCAGCAGGAACAAAATCTCCGCTCTGTCAGCCATGTGCCCCTGATCAGTCCCGTTCCGATAAGTCCCGCCAGCATCGCAGGAAGATGCGCCATCTCTGTCGAAAAGGGCGCACCGGCTTTGCTCGCTCGCGTTGCTTTTACCAGTGTGTTCGACTAAGACAACCGCTTGATTCAGAGGACGATTTCAGTTGTCCCACCGGTCAGCGAACGAAAAGCTTATGCATCGCCGAACCATGATCATTGCCGAGGCCGGCGTTAACCACAATGGCGATTGCGCCAGGGCGCTGGCGCTGGTCGAGGCGGCTGTGCGCGCCGGCGCCGACGTGGTAAAGTTCCAGTCGTTTCGTGCCGACAAACTGGCCACCGCCGAGGCGGCCAAAGCCGGCTATCAGCAGGTCACGACCGGGGCTGAACAATCCCAGCTCGAGATGCTGCGCGCGCTCGAGCTCAGCGAAGACGACGAGCAGCGCATTGCCGCCGCCTGCGCCAAAGCCAACATCACCTACATGTCGACGCCGTTCGATGCCGACAGTGCGACGCATCTGGTCAAGCGCATCGGCGTCGCCACCTTGAAGGTCGGCTCGGGCGATCTGACCAATGCGCCGTTACTGCTGCATCTCGCCCGCTTTCGGTTGCCGATCATCCTGTCGACGGGCATGGCGACACTCGCCGAAGTCGAGCAGGCGCTCGGCGTGATCGCGTTCGGCTATCTGCGCAAGGCGGGCGCGCAGCCGGGGGCTGCGGATTTTGCCGACATGCTGCTGGATCGCGATACCTGGACCGAATTGCGCGGCAAGGTGACGCTGCTGCATTGTACCACCGAGTATCCGACCGATCCGTATTCGATCAATCTTCGCGCGATGGCGACGCTGTCGAATGCGTTCGGACTTCCGGTCGGTTTCTCCGATCACAGTCGCGGTATCCACGTCGCCGCCGCAGCGGTTGCGCTTGGCGCGACCGTGATCGAAAAGCACCTGACGCTGGATCGCAACCTGCCGGGGCCCGATCACCGCGCTTCGATCGAACCGAACGAACTCGCCGCGATGATCGCAAACATCCGTGACGTCGAAGCAGCGCTCGGCGACGGACGCAAAGTTCCGGCGCCGGAAGAAATCGCCAATCGGTCGGTCGCCCGCCGAAGCCTGGTCGCGATCAACGCGATCCGCAGTGGCGAATCCTTCACCGAACAAAATCTCGGCGTGAAGCGCCCGGGCGGCGGCATATCGCCGATCGAATACTGGTTTTATCTGGGCAAGAAGGCAGATCGCGATTATGCGGCCAATGAGGCGCTGAAGCCATGAGCCTGATCGTGCTCTGCGCCGGCGGTCATGCCCGCGTTGTCATCGAGGCCTTGCTGAGCCGAGGTACACGGCCAAATGGTGTGACCGACCGCGATTCCGCGCTCGTGGGAACGCTCATTGGAGGCGTGCCGATCACCGGACCGGACGAGGATATCCTGAAGATGAGGCCCGACCAGGTTGAACTCGTCAACGGCCTCGGCAATCGCGCATCGCGATCGAGTTCCGGATTGTCGGCCCGGCGCAAGCTGTTCGACCGGTTTGTCGCGCTTGGCTACGCATTCCCGGTGATATCCCATGCGTCGACGGTAATCGCATCCGACGCTTTCCTTGGCGCCGGCGCTCAGGTAATGGCGGGCGCGATCATCCAGCCTGCGGCACGGCTGGGCCGAAATGTGCTGGTGAACAGCCGCGCGGTGGTTGAACATGATTGCCAGGTCGGCGATCACTCGCATATCGCGCCGGGTGCTGTGCTGTGCGGCGGTGTACTGGTCGGCGAGGGCGCCCATGTCGGCGCCGGCGCGGTGGTTTTGGGTGGAGTTAGTGTCGGCGCCGGCGCCGTGGTCGCGGCGGGGGCGATAGTCGCAAGGAACGTCGAGGCCGG
>JBOHIT010000771.1:0-2299 GCA_050726155.1 Bradyrhizobium sp. | reverse complement strand
GTCGACGTTGCTGCGAATGCTCGCAGGGCTCGAGAATATCACCTCGGGAACAATCTCGATCGGCGACCGCGTGGTCAACAATGTCCAGCCGAAAGAGCGCGACATTGCCATGGTGTTCCAGAACTATGCGCTCTATCCGCATATGACGGTCGCCGACAATATGGGGTTCTCGCTCAAGCTGCGCGGCGCGAGCGCCGACGAAATCTCCAAGGGTGTCAACCGCGCCGCCGAAATCCTGGCACTGACGCCGCTGCTCGAGCGTTATCCCCGGCAATTGTCGGGCGGCCAGCGCCAGCGTGTCGCCATGGGCCGCGCCATCGTGCGCGATCCCCACGTGTTCCTGTTCGACGAGCCGCTGTCCAACCTCGACGCCAAGCTGCGCGTTGCGATGCGTACCGAAATCAAGGAACTGCATCAGCGGCTGCGCACCACAACGGTTTACGTGACCCATGACCAGATCGAAGCCATGACCATGGCCGACAAGATCGTTGTCATGCATGACGGCATCGTCGAGCAGATGGGTACGCCGCTGGAATTGTACGACACTCCGGCCAACCAGTTCGTTGCCGGCTTCATCGGTTCGCCGGCGATGAACTTCCTTAAGGGCAAGGTGAAGTCGAACGGCAGCGCCTCCTTCGAGGGCCCGAACGGCGTCAAGCTGCCGCTCGCGTCGGCGCCGGCCAATTCCGAAGGCCAGCCCGCCGTCTATGGCGTGCGGCCGGAACACTTCACCATCGCCGATGACGGCGCCGAAGCGGAGATCGTCGTGGTCGAGCCGACCGGCTCGGAAACCCAGGTCTTCGCCAAGCTCGGCGGCGAACAGGTGGTCGCGGTGTTCCGCGAGCGACATCAATTCAACCCGGGCGACAAGATCCGGCTGAAGCCGGATCCGTCGCTCGTCCATCTGTTCGACGAGACCACAGGGAAGCGACTGAACGCCTGAAATCATAATCAAAATCAAATTCAAAAGGGGAGAATCTACGATGCACGATTTTACTCGCCGCTCGCTGCTTCAGGGTGGCACGGCGCTCGCTGCGGCGGGCGCTTTGACCGGGCCCGCACTGATGGATTTTGCCAAGGCCTGGGCGCAGGCCTCGCCGTGGAAAGCGGAACCGGGCGCCAAGCTCACGGTGATGCGCTGGAAGCGCTTCGTGCCGGCGGAAGACGATGCGTTCAACGCCATGGTCGCCGCCTTCAAGGCCGCGACCGGGACCGAGATGAACGTGTTCTCGGAATCTTTCGAGGACGTGCAGCCGAAGGCATCCGTTGCTGCCAATACCGGCTCGGGCATCGATCTCGCGTGGGGTCTGCACACGCTGCCGCAGCTGTTCCCGACCAAAGTGCTGAAGATGAACGACGTTGCCGATTATCTCGGCAAGAAATACGGCGGATGGACCGATGCTGCTGCCAAAACCTGCAAGCAGGGGAACGACTGGCTCGGTATCCCCGTCGCGACGATCGGCGGCTACATGACCTACCGCAAGTCGGCGCTCGACAAGGCCGGATTTAAGGAATTCCCCAAGGACTTCCCGGGCTTTCTCGAAATGTGTAAGGCGCTGAAGAAGAACAATACGCCGGCCGGGTTCGCGCTCGGTCATGCTACCGGCGACGCCAATGGATGGCTGCACTGGATACTCTGGGGCCACAACGCCTATACTGTCGACAAGGACGACAAGGTCATCATCAACTCGCCGGAAACGGCCAAGGCGCTGGAATATTGCAAGGCGCTTTCGGACAGCTTTATTCCAGGCGTCGCGTCCTGGAACGATGGATCCAACAACAAGGCTTACCTGGCCGGCGAACTCTATTGCACGGCCAACGGCATCTCGATCTATGTCGCAGCCAAGGATGATCCGAAGATGAAGGATCTCACCGAGGATACCTACCACGCGCTTATGCCGGTCGGTCCGGTTGGCAAGCCGACCGAACTTCAGCTTTGCGTCCCGATCCTGGCGTTCAACTTCACGAAGTATCCGAACGCTGCGAAGGCTTTTATCGCCTTCATGCTGGAGAAGGAGAACTTCGAGAAGTGGCTGTCGGGCGCGCGGGGATATCTGACCCAGACGCTCAATGCCTACGACTCGGCGCCGGTGTGGACGGCGGATCCGAAGAATGCGGTGTTCGGACAAGCCAGCAAGCGCGCATTGCCGGCCTCAGGCATCGGCACGCCGGGCGAGAAGGCGGCAACCGCGATCGCCGACTTCATCGTGGTCGACATGTTCGCGAACTACGCCACCGGCGCCGAAGACGTCAAGACTGCGATGGCCTCGGCGGAGCGCAAGCTGAAGCGGATGTACCG
>JBOHIT010000770.1:0-8805 GCA_050726155.1 Bradyrhizobium sp. | reverse complement strand
GGTATGAGGTGCGGGTGACCGAGCAAGGCCATCTCGGCGCCCGCGGCGGCGTCGACATGATGGTGGCGATGAACCCACAGACCTGGGACAAGGACGTCGCCTCGATCGAACCCGGCGGCTACCTGTTCTATGATTCGACCAAGCCGATGCCGACGTCGAAGTTCCGCGCCGATATCAACGTCATCGGCGTGCCGCTGACCGCGATCACCAACTCGACCTATACCGATCCGCGCCAACGCCAGCTGTTCAAGAACATCATCTATCTCGGCGCGATGTGCGCCCTGCTCGACATGGATCCGAAGATCGTCGAGCAATTGATCGCCGAACAATACAAGGGCAAGGAAAAGCTGCTGTCCTCCAACGTCCACGCGCTGCATCTCGGTCGCGACTGGGCATTGCAGAATTTGAAATGCCCGATCGGGCTGCAGGTCAAGAAAGCAGACAAGGTCGGCGACCGCATCTTCATGGAAGGCAACAGCGCGGCAGCGCTTGGCGCGGTCTATGGCGGCGCCACCGTCTGCGCCTGGTATCCGATCACGCCGTCATCGTCGGTGGCGGAGGCTTTCACGAGTCACTGCAAGAACCTGCGGCACGATCCCGAAACCGGCAAGGCCAAATACGCCATCGTGCAGGGCGAGGACGAGCTGGCATCGATCGGCATGGTGATCGGCGCCTCCTGGAACGGCGCGCGGGCCTTCACCGCGACCTCCGGCCCCGGCATCTCGCTGATGACGGAGTTCATCGGACTATCGTATTTTGCCGAAATTCCTGGCGTGATCATGAACATCCAGCGCGCCGGCCCCTCGACCGGCATGCCGACGCGCACCCAGCAATGCGACATCATCGCCTGCGCCTATGCATCGCACGGCGATACCAAGCACATCCTGCTGTTCCCGGAAGACCCGGCGGAAGCCTTCGAATTCGCCGCGCAATCGTTCGATCTCGCCGAACGGCTGCAGACCATGATCTTCCTGATGCTCGACCTCGACATCGGCATGAACCACCGGCTGTGCCGTCCCCTGAAGTGGGACGATGCCCGGCAATATGACCGCGGCAAGGTGATGACATCAGAGATGCTCGACGAGCCCGGCCGCGATTTCGGCCGCTATCTCGACGTCGATGGCGACGGCATTCCTTACCGCACCTATCCGGGCACGCATCCGACCAAGGGCTCGTTCTTCACCCGCGGCACCTCGCGCGACCGTTATGCGCGCTATTCCGAGGAAGGCGCCGTCTACGCCGACAACATGCAGCGGCTGGTACGCAAGTTCGAAACCGCGCAGGACATGGTGCCGCGACCGCTACAGGCCAACGCCGCCAAGCCGACCAAATGCGGCGTGATCTATTTCGGCTCGACTTCGCCCGCAATGGACGAGGCGATCGGTTTGCTGGAAGCGAAGGGCCACCAGCTCGACCGCATGCGCATCCGCGCCTTCCCGTTCCACTCCAGCGTCGCAAGCTTCATTGCCGATCACGACTTCGTCTACGTGGTCGAGCAGAACCGTGACGGCCAGCTGCGCCAGCTGATCGTCAACGAGAACGGCATCGATCCGGTCCGCCTGGTGCCGATCCTGCATTATGACGGCACGCCGATCACCGCGCGCTTCATCGCCAATTCGATCGCCGACCATCAGGACCATCTCAAGGTGACCCCGCTCCGCAAGGTGAAGTCATGACCTATATTGCCAAGCCTAAATTCCAGCATCCCGGATTGCCGAAGAACGATCTCGGCTTCACCCACCGGGATTACGAGGGCAAGGTCTCGACGCTGTGCGCCGGCTGCGGTCATGATTCGATCACCGCCTCGATCATCGAGGCCTGCTACGAGCTGTCGATCGAGCCGCACCGCGTCGCCAAGATCTCCGGTATCGGCTGCTCCTCGAAGACGCCCGACTACTTCCTCGGCAATTCGCACGGCTTCAATTCGGTACATGGCCGCATGCCGTCGGTATTGACCGGCGCCAACCTCGCCAACCGCGACCTGATCTATCTCGGCGTCTCCGGCGACGGCGACAGTGCCTCGATCGGCTTCGGCCAGTTCGCACATTCGATCCGGCGCGGCGTCAACATGACCTATATCGTCGAGAACAACGGCGTCTACGGGCTCACCAAAGGCCAGTTCTCGGCCACCGCCGACCGCGGCTCGAAGTCCAAGAAGGGCGTGATGAACACCGACAACGCCATCGACCTGGTGGCGATCGCGCTGCAGCTCGGCGCAAGCTTCGTGGCGCGCAGCTTCTCCGGCGACAAGACCCAGCTGGTGCCGTTGATCGCGGCCGCCATCCGCCACAAGGGCGCGTCGTTCATCGATGTCGTCAGCCCCTGCGTCGCCTTCAACAACCATGCCGGCTCGACCAAGAGCTTTGACTACGTCCGCGAACACAATGACGCGGTCAACCGGCTCGACGTCATCTCCGGCCGCGACCCGATCACGGTCGAGTACGCGCCGGGCACGGTGCAGGTGGTCGAACAGCACGACGGCACCCGGCTGGCGCTGCGCAAGATCGACGCCGATTACGACGCGCATGACCGGCTCGCGGCCATGACCTTCCTGCAGAAGCATGCCGCCAAGGGCCAGGTGGTGACCGGGCTTCTGTATGTCGATCCGGATGCGGAAGACATGCACGCCCATCTCGACACCGTCGAGACGCCGCTCAACCGGCTGGAAGCCAGGGAATTGTGCCCCGGCACGTCGGCACTGGAAAAGATCAACGCCAGCCTGCGCTAGGCGCGCGAACCCCCGGAAGACCTACGCCACCGCGGCCAGTCCGCGCGGGTTGGCGACGTATTCCTTCAGCACCTTGCCGGTCGCGTCGGCCTCGACCAGCGAGACGTTGTAGGTCCAGAGGTCGGCGAGGTGCTGCAGCACGCGCTTGGCGTCGGTGTCGTTGAGCTGCGCGCCGTTCAGCACGGTGTGGCGCAGCATCAGGTGCCGATCGCCGGCGAGATCGACATCGACGACTTCGATATTGGCGTCGATGAAGCCGACGTCGTACGTCCGCGACAGCGCGCGGCGCACGCGCCGGTAGCCGCGCTCGTCGTGGATTGCATCGACCTTGATGCCGGCGGTTTCGGCCGGATCATCATGCAAATGGAACATGCGGAAATGCCGCATCAGCCGCGGGCTGAGGAACTGGCTGATGAAGCTCTCGTCGCGATAATTGGCCCAGACATCGCGCAGCACGCCCATCGTATCGCCCTTGCCGGCGATATCCGGGAACCATTCGCGATCCTCGTCCTCGGGATTGGTCACGATGCGCTCGATATCCTGCATCATCGCAAAACCGAGCGCGTAGGGGTTGAAGCCCGAGAAATACTTGTTGTCGAAATCGGGCTGGAACACGACGTTGGTATGCGACGACAGGAATTCGAGGAAATTGCCGTCGGATAGCTGTCCCTGCTGATGCAGCCGGTTCATGATCCGGTAGTGAACGTAGGTCGCGGTGCCTTCGTTCATGACCTTGGTCTGGCTTTGCGGGTAGAAATACTGCGCGATGTGCCGCACGATGCGCAGCAGTTCGCGCTGCCAGGGCGCCAGGCGCGGCGCGGTCTTTTCCAGGAAGTACAGCAGGTTTTCCTGCGGCAGGCCGAGCAGCGCGCGGCGGCGATCGGCGCTCAGCGTTGCGACGCTCTTGACCGGTCCGGTCGGAACGGTCCGCCACAAATCGTTGAACACGCTTTCCTCGTGCTGGCGGCGGTACTCGGCCCGCTTCTCCTCGACGCGGAGATCGGGCACCTTCTTGCCGGGATAGCGGTTGATGCCATGCGACATCAGTGCATGCGCGGCATCCAGCGTCTGCTCGACCGCCAGCCGGCCGTGACGATCCTCGCACTGCGCGACATAGGTCTTGGCGAATTCGAGATAATCGAGAATGCCGTCGGCATCCGTCCACTGCTTGAACAGGTAATTGTTCTTGAAGAAATGATTGTGGCCGAAGGCGGCGTGCGCGATCACCAGCGTCTGCATGGTCGCGGTGTTCTCCTCCATCAAATAGGAGATGCACGGCGAAGAGTTGATGACGATCTCATAGGCCAGGCCCATCAGGCCCTTGCGGTAGGACGCCTGCTGATAGGCGAAGTGCTTGCCGAACGACCAGTGCTTGTAGAACAGGGGCATGCCGACCGAGCAATAGGCGTCCAGCATCTGTTCAGCCGTGATCACCTCGATCTGGTTCGGATAGACATTGAGCCCGAGCTCGGACTGCGCGATCTCCTCGCAGGCATCATGGATCCGCTGCAGCGTCGGGAAATCCCAGTCGGCGCCCTGAAAAAGCTGTTTGCCCGTCATGGTGCCCTTTCCTGCCTTACGCGACGCTGGAAGAGATCGTGAAACACCGGGAAGATTTCGCTGCGCTCGCAGACCTTGCGCATCGACAGTGGCGCACCGGCGAGGCGCAGGCGCTCATACAACGTCCACAGCGATGAGTCAGGCATTTCAAAGGTCAGCCCGGCATCCTGGCCGACCTCAAGATAGGCAAAAAACTGGCTGACCGGCAGAATTTTCTCGGTCAACAGCCGGCCCGCCACCTCGCCGTCGGAGGTGGAATTGTCGCCGTCGGATGCCTGCGCGGCGTAGATGTTCCAGTCCGCCGGACGAAATCGCGACCGCACGATTTCGTGCATTTCCTGCAGTGCGCTCGACACCAGCGTGCCGCCGGATGCCGGGCCGTGGAAGAATGTATCCTCGTCCACCTCTTCGGCGCGGTCGGTGTGCCGGATGAAGACGATCTCGACATGGCGGTAGCGCCGCTTCAGGAACACATAGAGCAACGTGTAGAAGCGCTTGGCGAGATCCTTCATGTGTTCGGTCATCGACCCCGACACGTCCATCAGGCAGAACATCACGGCCTGGGCGATCGGCTTCGGCGTGGTCTCGAACCGCCGGTAGCGGATGTCGATCGGGTCGATGAACGGGATTCGCTTCGCCTTGGCCTTGAGGGCTGCAATCTCGGCCATCAGTTCAACGCGGCGCGCCTCGTCGCCACAAATCAGCAGTTCCGCCTCGAGGGCCGCAATCTCTTCCGGCTTCGGCCGCCGCAACGCCACCCGCCGCGCCATCGCGCGGCTCACGGTACGGGGAATGGAAATGTTCGCCGGCGAACCGGAGGTCGCATAGCCGGCCCGGCGGATTCCTTCGCTCTCCACCTCGGCAAGCTTGCGCTTGGCGAGATCGGGCAATTCGAGATCGTCGAGGAACAGGTCGACGAATTCCTCGCGGCTCAGAACGAAGCGGAACGCATCCTCGCTGTCACCCTCACCCGCGCCGCCAGCCTTGCCGCCGGATCCACCCGAGCGCGGCAGCATGTCGCCCTCGATGAACTTCTTGTTGCCGGGAAGCACCATGTCGCGGGTGCCGCCCTCACGGCGGAACCGCGGCTCATCCATGCCGTCTAGGGGAATGCTGACCTCGCCGCCTTCCAGGACATCCTTGATGTCCCGCTCGTGCGAGGTCTTCTTGACCGCCTGCTGAACCAACGCCTTGGCCCGGCGCAGGAACCGCTGGCGGTTCTCGAGACTCTTACTGCCCGGATTCAGCCGCCGGTCGACGATGTGAATGGCAACCACTATCGCATCCGCCTCAGCCGGCTTGCTTCACGCGCATATACCATTCGACGAGCCGGCGGACCTGACGCTCGGTGTAACCGCGGTCCACCATCCGCGCGACGAAATCGTCGTGCTTCTTCTCGGTTTCGCCGTCCTTTTTCGAGCCGAACGAAATGACGGGCAGCAGATCTTCCACTTGCGAGAATATCCGCTTTTCGATCACCTCGCGAACTTTTTCATAGCTGGTCCAGCCCGGATTTTTGCCGCCGTTCTGGGCCCGCGACCGCAGCGAGAACTTGACGACCTCGTTGCGGAAGTCCTTCGGGTTGGCAATCCCTGCGGGCTTCTCGATCTTGGTCAGTTCCTGATTGAGCAGTTCACGATCGAGCAACTGGCCGGTGTCGGGATCCTTGAAGTCCTGATCCTCGATCCAGGCGTCGGCATAATCCACGTAACGGTCGAACAGGTTCTGGCCATAGTCCGAATAGGATTCGAGATAGGCCTTCTGAATCTCGTTTCCGATGAATTCGGCGTAGCGCGGCACGAGGTCGGCCTTGATGAATTCGAGGTAACGCTTTTCAGTCTCATCGGGAAGCTGCTCGCGACGGATCGATTGTTCCAGCGCATACATCAGGTGAACGGCATCCGCGCCGACCTCCGACGTGTCGTGGTTGTAGGTTGCGGCGAGCACCTTGAACGCGAAGCGGGTCGAAACGCCGTCCATGCCTTCGTCGACACCGGCGGCGTCCTTGTATTCCTGGACGCTGCGGGCCTTCGGATCGGACTCTTTCAGGCTTTCACCGTCATAGACCCGCATCTTCGCGAACACCGTCGAGTTTTCGTGACGGCGCAGGCGCGACATGACCGAGAAGCGCGCCAGCGTTTCGAGCGTCGACGGCGCGCAGGGTGAGGCGGCGAGTTCAGACCCCTGGATCAGCTTCTCATAGATCTTCTGCTCCTCGGTGACCCGCAGGCAATACGGCACCTTGATGACGCAGATGCGGTCGATGAAGGCCTCGTTGTTCTTGTTGGTCTTGAAGCTCTGCCATTCGGATTCGTTGGAGTGAGCCAGGATGACGCCGGTAAAGGGGATCGCACCGATATTCTCGGTTCCGATATAGTTGCCCTCCTGCGTCGCCGTCAGCAGCGGATGCAGCATCTTGATCGGCGCCTTGAACATCTCGACGAATTCGAGAATGCCCTGGTTGGCGCGGTTCAAGCCGCCGGAATAGCTGTAGGCGTCGGGATCGTTCTGGGCGAAGGTTTCCAGCTTTCGGATGTCGACCTTGCCGACCAGCGAGGAGATGTCCTGGTTGTTTTCATCGCCCGGCTCGGTCTTGGCGACCCCGATCTGCCGCAGCCGCGACGGCTGGATCTTGGCGACACGGAACTGCGAGATGTCGCCGCCGAACGCCTCGAGCCGCTTGTAGCACCACGGGCTCATCAACCCGCTGAGGCGGCGGCGCGGAATGCCGTATTTTTCCTCGAGCATCGGCCCGAGCGTTTCCGGATCGAACAGGCTGAGCGGGCTTTCGAAGACGGGGCTGAGTTCGTCACCCGCCTTCAAGACGTAAATGGGATGGACTTCCATCAGCGCCTTGAGACGTTCGGCGAGCGATGACTTGCCGCCGCCTACCGGCCCGAGCAGATAGAGAATCTGCTTGCGCTCTTCGAGACCCTGCGCGGCGTGCCGGAAGAAGCCGACGATACGCTCGATCGTTTCTTCCATGCCGTAGAAGCCGGCGAAGGCCGGATAGGTGCGCATCGTGCGGTTCAAAAAAATACGGCCAAGGCGTGGGTCCTTGGCCGTGTCAATCATCTGAGGTTCGCCGATCGCTGCCAGCAACCGTTCGGCCGCATTCGCATATCTAAGCGGATCGCTTCGACACGATTCCAGATAGTCCGCCATCGACATGTCGCTCTGACTTCGTGCTTCGAAGGAGCGAGCAAACGCGTTGAACAGAGAATCGTTGTACATGGATTCATCTCCTCATGGTTCAGCTTTAACGTAGGATGCGCTGCCCAAGTTCCAAGCCCCGGCAGCATCCTCCGTATCCAATCGCGAATCACCAACAGCAGATGTGCTTATCTGACACGCGACTGACTCCATCACGCAATGCAATAGTCATGCTAAACCGCTTAGCGCCGCACGATTGTTATGGAATTCGCTGAATCTGTAACCGGACTGCAACATGAGGCACCCGGAGAAGTACTGGTTTGTCAGATAGATGAACGATATCTTAACAGCCGCGCCGGCCTGACGGCTGATGGCATTGTTCCGAAAGAGTCGGTGCAACAGACCGCCTTGGCAGTCGCTCGACTTCTTGAGCGGCATCGCGGGACCGAACGATAGGGAATCTAGATCACACCAAGTTGTGTCACCTCAGCAGATTCATTTCACCATCGCCGCTCGACAAAGCCGCGCGCACTTATGCGCGGTGCCGGGTTTATAATTCTCGCGACGACGAGTGACCTTCGTGTTCTCGGCATCAATGTCGTCAAGGCGGGGCGTCCATGACGACTTCGATCGCGTGGCGGGCGCGGCGAACCGTCACCGGGAGTTCGCGCTCTAGTTCTTTTGGCTTAGTCCAGTTCATGACCACCTCCTGAGTGCGGCGCGAAAACGAAACGTGCGTTGCAGATCGCCTCCGGCATGCTCCTCGTCGTTCGATCCGTTCGGCCTGCTGAATTGGACACCCGCCGGAGATTATTGTGCAAGGCACCATGCGGGCAGAACCTGAGTCACTAATGAGCGAACTGCCTAATTATTGGGCAGTTGAGGTTCTGGCGGGCGGATTGAACGCACCCGCACCGCTTCGCGACCTATGTTCGGGCCTCAGGCCGACAGCGTTTAACGCTGGATCGATGTGACGCGTTTGCGGGGACCATCATGAAGCGCGCCTTCCTTTTCGCCCTGACGCTGACCGCATCGACCGCCGCAATAACCTCGCTTTCCTGCGTCGGAGCCCTCGCCGAGGATGGCGTCGAGAAGGCCAAGGCCGCCGCCTTCGACAACAGGGTGTTCGCCGCTCCCCTCGGGCAGAAGACCTATGCCTGTTTCGTGCGCCGCTACGACGCCAGCCATCTGGCGCAGCACCCGAAGCAGAAAGTCAGCGCGATGAAGCTATTGGTCACCGCGGAAAATCCGCCGGAAGAGAAGATCACCAATTATTCGTTCCGCATCGGGGTCAAATACCGTCATCGGCCAGGCAATTTCGACTCCAGCGGTTTCTGCGGCCATGTCCTCGCCGAGGACAATGG
>JBOHIT010000769.1:0-3330 GCA_050726155.1 Bradyrhizobium sp. | reverse complement strand
GCTCTTGGCATGCCGCGCCGGCCAGCAGTCACGAAGAGGGACCGTTCCGGCTCGGATCCGGCGAGGACTGAATTCCGGGCGACGGTATGCCACGTCGATCTGCGTAACAACCATGCATTGGCAGGGGCCTCGCCTGATTGCCATGACCCGTGCCACCCCGTAGTTTGGGCCAAGCCTCGATAGCAACCCCAAAAACAATAAATCCGGAGAGAAACCCGCATGGCACGCCTGAAATTTGGAGCTTTTCTCGCGCCGCATCATCCGATCGGCGAGAATCCGCTGCTGCAATTCCGCCGCGACCTCGATTTCGTCGAACAGATCGACGCGCTTGGTTTCGACGAATTCTGGTGCGGCGAGCACCATTCCTCGGGCTGGGAAATGATCGCCTCGCCGGAGATGTTCCTGGCCGCCGCCGGCGAGCGCACCAAGCGCATCAAGCTCGGCACCGGCGTGGTGTCGCTGCCCTATCACCACCCCTACAATGTCGCGCAGCGGATGGTACAGCTCGACTGGATGACCGGCGGCCGCGCCATCTTCGGCTCCGGACCGGGGGCGCTGGCTTCCGACGCGCATACGCTCGGCATCGATCCGATGACGCAGCGCGACCGCCAGGACGAAGCGATCGCGATCATCCGGCGGCTGTTCAAGGGCGAGCGCGTCACCGCCAAGAGCGACTGGTTCACGATGAACGACGCTGCGCTGCAATTACTGCCGCTGCAGGAAGAGATGCCGTTCGTGGTGGCATCGCAGATTTCACCGTCGGGCATGACGCTGGCCGGCAAATACGGCATCGGCATCATCTCGCTCGGCTCGATGTCGACACAGGGCCTGATGGCGCTGCCGACGCAATGGGGCTTTGCCGAGGACGCCGCCAGGAAGGCCGGCACCACCGTCAGCCGCGCCGACTGGCGCGTGCTGCTGTCCTGGCACATCGCCGAGACCCGCGAGCAGGCCTATCGCGAGGCGGGCCCGGGGCTGATGCGCTGGCACAATGAATATAATGTCGGCACGCTGCAGCGGCCGGGCCTCGAGCCCTTCAAGTCGCCCGAGGATGCGCTGGAGAAGACCGCGGGCGGCGAGTCTGCCGCCTCTACCATCGGCACACCGGACGATCTGGTCAAAACCATCAAGAATTTGCTGGCGGTGTCCGGCGGCGTCGGCACCATCGTCGGCTTCGTGCATGACTGGGCCAATCCGGAAAACACCCGCCGCAGCTGGGACCTGGTCGCGCGCTACGTGATCCCGGAAATCAACGGTTACGTCAAAGGACTGCGCGAGTCGCAGAAATTCCTGGTCGAGAACCGCGCGGTGTTCGAGCGTGCGGGCCAGGCCGTGATGGCCAAGATCATGGAAAACGAAAAGGCCGCAGCGGCGCTCGCGGTCACCGGCCCGGGACGGGTTGCGATCCCCACCATCAATGCGCCGGACCTGCAGAAGGAAGCCGCCAAGCGCAAGGCGTAAGGATTGAGGTGGCGCGGATGCTCTTCGCGCCACTCATTCGATGATCTCATCGGCATGCGTGAGCAGCGTGGACGGGACCGTCAAGCCAAGCATCCTGGCGGTCTTGAGATTGATGGCGAGTTCAAATTTGGTGGGCTGCACTACCGGGAGATCGGCGGGCTTTTCTCCCTTGAGAATTCGTCCGACATATTTCCCGGCCTCACGATATGAGTTGGTCAGACTGGTGCCGTAACTGAGCAGTCCACCGGCGATCACGTTCTCACGCCAGCCGTAACTGGCGGGTATCGCACGGGTCGCCGCCAGCGCAACGATCATCTCACGGCGGCTGTCAAAGAACGGTTCACCGGCGACGATCACGCCGGCGACCTTCATCGCCGCCAGATCAGCGAACGCTGTCGCCAGTTCGCTCTCGGTGCTGGCTCTCGCCACCTCTAGCCGCACGCCAAGCGCGGCCGCGACTTTCGCCGCCTCACCCAGCTCAAGCTGGGCGCTCGGATTGGCCGGATTGATGAGGTAGGCAAAGGTGCTTCCTGACGGGATCAATTCGCGCAGAATTTCCAGCCGCTTTCCAGCCAATGCCACGCTGAACAGGCTCATGCCGGTGATATTGCCGCCAGGCCGGCTAAGGCTCGGCACCAGCCCGATACCAATTGCGTCGCTGGCTCCGGAAAAGACGATCGGGATCGTAGATGTCGCAGCCTTGGCCGCCAGTGCGGATGGCGGCCCGCCGGCAGCCAGCAACACGGTAATTTTGCGCCCAACGAGTTCGGCCGCGAGGGCCGGCAATCGCTCGTAGCGGCCATCGGCCCAGAGATAATCGATCTTCACGTTCTGGCCCGGGACGTAACCGGTTTCGGCAAGGCCCTCGTGAAACTTGGCGACAAAGACTTGTGCCTCGTCAGACGACCGGCTGCTGAGAAAGCCGATCAGAGGCATTTGGCCGGATTGCTGTGCACGTGCCGCTATCGGCCAATAGCCGGCGAGGACCGCGACGCCACCAAGGCCAGCAATGACATCGCGCCGCTTCATTTCAATATTGCTACTTCGCGTAATAGCTCTGCACGGTATCCCACGCCACGGTTTGCAGGAATTTAGCGGTCGGCGCGTCGATCCCGGCGGTGTAGGGGTTGCCGACCGGCGAGCGCCCGGTCAACGAGGCAAACACCACGCAGGTTGCGAGATACGTTCCGGCGAGCGACGGATGGCGCTTGTCCGGCGCATAGAGATTGAGTTCGGGCTGCTTGCTGATGGAGTTGGCGAAAGCAAGACCGGCGGGAATCACCAGTGCGTTGTTGTCGTTGCCGGCCTTCGTGTAGGCCTCGGCCAATTGCGCCGTCATCTCCGGCTTGTCGGCATAGGCCCATGACATGAAGAACGCCGGCTTGGCGCCCTTGGCGCGCACGATGGTGCTGTTCTTCAGCGCAAAGTCGGTGAATACAGTCTTGAGCGTGGGATGGATCGGGCACTGGCTGCAATCCATCATGACGGCGACGTCGAACAATTGGCCGGGCTTGTTGAAGACGACGTTGTTGTTGTCGTCGAACGAATATTTTCCGATCGCGTTGGGCCGCAGATAATTCTCGACATCATGCCAGTCGAAGCCGGAGCCGCCGATCGTCACCATGGTGTTGCGGTAGGCGTTCTTGTTGTCGGGATCAGCGGCCTTTTCCATCAGCGTCAGATGACCCGGCAGGCCGTTATTGTAGTAGAAGAAGCTGTTGCCGATGAAAATTCCGGTCTTGGGGTAATCCGGCCCGAAGCTGGTGACGGCAGGCAGGGACTGTGCCTGCGCGAAATTCGCTCCGGTGAAAATCACGCTTATCGTCGCCAAGGCGACAAGCATGGCTCGCACTTTCGACATCATAGTCC
>JBOHIT010000768.1:0-10409 GCA_050726155.1 Bradyrhizobium sp. | reverse complement strand
GAATAGAGCTTGTCGATGCAGATTTCGGCGCGATGGGTGTTGCCTGTTATGTCAACCAGGATGTGCCGGAACAGCCGGTCGACCAGCCATAGTGGCGCCTCGATGCCGGGCGGAGGCACATGCGCCAGCGCGATCTCGAGTTCGTAGAGCCCGTCATGCCGGGCCTCGTCGATGCGGGGCGCCTGGCTGGTCGGGCCGATGAACATGCCGGAGAACAGATACGATAGCGACGGATGCCGCTGCCAGTACAGCACGAGACTCTTCAAGAGATCCGGCCGGCGCAGGAACGGCGAATCCTGCGGCGTCGAGCCGCCGACCACGACATGGTTGCCGCCGCCGGTGCCGGTGTGGCGGCCGTCGACCAGGAAACGGTTGGCGCCGAGCCGCGTCTTGGCGGCATCTTCATAGAGACCGAAGGTGATATCGACCGCTTCACGCCAGCTTTGCGCCGGCTGGATGTTGATCTCGATGACGCCGGGATCGGGCGTCACCTTGATCACTTCGACGCGCGGATCGTAAGGCGGCGAATAGCCCTCGACATGGACCTGCAGCTGCATTTCCTCAGCGGTCGCTTCGACCGCATTGATCAGCTCGAGATAATCTTCCAGCTTCTCGACCGGCGGCATGAAGGCGCACAAAACGCTGTCACGGATCTCGATCGACATCGCCGTGCGCACCGGCTCGAGTTTTGGTTTCTCCTTGGGCTTGGCGTCATCCGTCTTCGTCTCGGACGCCGTCAATTCGTCGCGCGGCTCCATTGGATCCTGCTCGACGATGTAGGGAAACTCCTCCGGCGGAACATGCTCCAGCGATCCGATCGGGAGCCGCAGACCGAGCGGAGAATCGCCCGGAAAAAGAAACAGATGGCCGCGCCTGATCTTCCAGCGCTCGCTGCGCCAGTGTCCCGCAGGGTGCTTGAAGGCCTCATTCCAGCGCTGGATCGGCAGCACAAAGCCCTTGGGCTTGTTCAGTCCCTGATCAAACACCCGCGCCATTCGCGAGCGCTCTTCCGGATCGGCCAATTTGGAGTCGGTGGGATCGACATTGGCCGGGAGGGCGGCTTCCTTTTGCAGCCAATGCGCGGTGTCCTCGAATGCCGGCAGGACGTAGTCGGCGGCGAGTCCGAGCTTTTGCGCGATGCCTGCAGCAAAACTTTCCGCGTCGGCGATTTCGGCTTTGCGCGGATTTTCGATGTTGGCGATCAGGTCAGCGTTCTTCCAGATTGGCACGCCGTCCTTGCGCCAATAAAGTCCGAACGCCCAGCGCGGCAGGCTTTCGCCCGGATACCATTTTCCCTGGCCGTAATGCAGCAGGCCACCGGGCGCGAAGCGCGCATGTAATTTGCGGATCAGATCGTCGGCAAGCGCGCGCTTGGTCGGACCGACCGCGGCGATATTCCATTCCGCCGATTCGAGATCGTCGATCGACACGAAGGTCGGCTCGCCGCCCATCGTCAGCCGCACATCGTCCTGTTTCAGATCGGCATCGACCGCTTCGCCCAACTTGTCGAGACGCGACCAGGATTCGTCGGAGAACGGCCGCGTGATCCGCGGCGCCTCGCGGATGCGCTTGACGCTCATCTCGAAGCCGAACTCGACATTGGCAAAACCGGCGCTGCCCGAGATCGGCGCCGCCGAGCGGTAATGCGGTGTCGCGGCGACGGGAATGTGCCCCTCGCCCGTCAGCATGCCCGAAGTGACGTCGAACCCGATCCACCCTGCCCCCGGCAAATAGACTTCGGCCCAGGCGTGCAGATCGGTGAAATCGCTTTCGACCTCGCGCGGGCCTTCGACCGGATCGATGTCGGGGCGGAGCTGAATGAGATAGCCGGAGACGAAACGTGCGGCGAGTCCGAGATGCCGGAAGATCTGGATCAGCAGCCAGGCGGAATCGCGGCACGAGCCGGAGCCGCAAGCCAGCGTCTCCTCCGGCGTCTGGATGCCCGGCTCCATCCGGATGACGTAACTGATTTTCTTCTGCAGCTGCGCGTTGAGGTCGACCAGGAAATTGACCGTGCTGTCGGCCTCGCGCGGAATGTCCTTCAGGTAGGCCGCAAATTGCGGCCCCTCGTCCGAGGTCGCCAGATAGGGCGCGAGCTCGGTCTTGAGATCGTTGGTATATTGGAACGGAAAAGAGGTGGCGTAGGGCTCCACGAAGAAATCGAAGGGATTGACCACGGTCATCTGCGTCGAGAAATCGACCTCGATCTTCAGCTCGGTGGCTTTCTCCGGAAAGACGAATCGCGCCAGCCAGTTGCCCTGCGGATCCTGCTGCCAGTTCACGAAATGATTTGTCGGCGTGACCTTGAGCGAATAGCTCAGGATCGGCGTGCGCGTATGCGGCGCGGGCCGCAGGCGTACGGTTTGAGGCCCGATGTCGATCGGTCGGTCGTATTTGTAATGGGTAACGTGATGTAGTGCGACGAAGATCGACACGGACGGGCTACTCCAGCAGCTTTTTTAAGCAGAACACTGGTTCCGGTCGACATCAAGCACTAACAACGGGCAGCGATTGCCTAGGAACTATCCGCGAATCCCGGCGAATTCAGGAATGGGCGCGATTATTCGCTTCGAATGGCTAGCGGCCGATCGCGCCGGAGACCTGCGATGCCAGCGACTGGGCGAGCATGTGGTAGCCCTCCGGGGTCAAATGCTGGCCATCGGGCTGATGCGGCAATCCGCGCAGCATGCCGTTGGCGAGCATGATCACGGGGATGCCGCGGGCACTCAGGCGGCTCTGGATTTCTCCCGTGCGATCGGGGCTGCCCTTGCGCCGGTCATTGCCGCCAGGCTGCAGGATCACGGCACTGGTCCCGTTCGGAACGGTCCGGTCGAGGCGTTGCAGCATCCCTTCCGTGGTGTCGCCATTGATGCCGGCATTCACGACGCGGACACTCGATCCCTTCGCCCGCAAAATCGCTTCGAGTTGCGCGGGATAAGCCTGGTTGCGCGCCACGCCCTTGCCGTAGGTATTGCTGGCGCCGAGCGCCACGATGGTGGCCGCGTCGGCCGAATCGACGCCGAGATTCAAGACGGCCAACGCGAAGAAACCAACAACCACGAACCGAAGCATGCGCGAGTTCATGTTTCCTCTCCGTAAAACTCGAAGCGGCAACTTCAAATCGTCACCTACATCGTGGCGCCAAGCACCCACGGCGCGAACTCCGCACCGCCAAAGTCAAAACTCTCGCTCTTGGTCGGCTGGCCCGATGCCGTCTTCAGCATCAGCTCGAAGATGCGTTGGCCGCATTGCTGCACGGTCTCCTCGCCGTCGAGGATGGTGCCGCAATTGACGTCCATGTCGTCTTCCATCCGCTTGTACATCGCGGAGTTGGTCGCGAGCTTGATCGATGGCGCGGGCTTGCAGCCGAACACGCTGCCGCGGCCGGTGGTGAAGCAGACGAGGTTGGCGCCGCCCGCCACCTGCCCGGTCGCCGCGACCGGGTCGTAGCCGGGCGTGTCCATGAAGACAAAACCCTTCTTGGTGACGGCTTCCGCGTAGTTCAGCACGTCGACCAGATTGGTGGTGCCGGCCTTGGCCATTGCACCCAGTGACTTTTCCAGAATCGTGGTCAGGCCGCCGGCCTTGTTGCCGGGACTCGGATTGGCGTTCATCTCGGCGCCTTCGCGCTCGGTGTATTCCTCCCACCAGCGCATCAGGCCGACAAGTTTTTCGCCGACCTCGCGGCTCACCGCGCGCCGCGTCAGCAGATGTTCGGCGCCGTAGGTTTCGGGCGTTTCCGACAGGATCACGGTGCCGCCATGGCGCACCAGAAGATCGCTCGCTGCACCCAGCGCCGGATTTGCGGATACACCGGAATAGCCGTCGGAGCCGCCGCACTGCAGCGCTACCGTCAATTCACTCGCGGGCACCGGTTCGCGCCTTACCTTGTTGGCGTCGGTCAACGCCTCGCGCACGAAAGCGACGCCGGCTTCCACGGTCTTTCGGGTGCCGCCGACCTCCTGGATGTCCATCGCGCGCAGGCGCCCTGCGAGCTTCTGCTCCTGCATCAGGCCGCCGATCTGGTTGACCTCGCAGCCGAGGCCGAGCACGACGACGGCGGAGAAATTCGCATGCCGCGCATAACCGCCGAGCGTCCGCCGCAGCAGCGCCAGCGGCTCGTCCTGCGTCATGCCGCAGCCCGTCTTGTGGGTCAGCGCGACCACGCCATCGACGTTGGGAAAATCCGCCAGCGGATTGTCGCCGGTGAACGGGTTCTTCTTGAAGATATCGGCGACCATGCCGGCGACATGGGCGCTGCAATTCACCGAAGTGAGGATGCCGATATAGTTGCGGGTCGCAACGCGTCCGTCGGAACGGCGAATGCCCTCGAAGGTCGCGGGCAGATCGAAATTCGGTGTCGGCGTGACGTCGACGCCGTACGCGTAATCCTTGGCGAAATCGCCCATGCCGCAATTCTGGGTGTGGACGTGCTGGCCCGGCGCGATCGGCACCGTCGCAAAGCCGATGATCTGGCCGTACCGCCGCACCGGCTCGCCGACCGCGATCGGCTTGATCGCGACCTTGTGGCCGGCAGGAATCCGCTCGACCGTGGTAACGCCCTCGGCCACCACCATGCCCGCCGGCAGGCTGGAGCGCGCAATCAGCACGCCATCATCGGGGTGCAAGCGGATCGCGGGGGCTGGGGCCATGACAGGTCTCCTGGCTAAAATTGGCGAGCAGCGAATGGTATACCTCCATTCGCTGCCCGACTATTCGTCTATTCGCTGGCTTACGCCTTGCCGGCGGAATCCTTGCGGGTCTGGTTCACCTGCATCTTGGCGTAGGTCATCATCAGGCCGCTCTCGTTCGACAGCGTCACCAGCTTGAAGCCCATGTTGATGGCGCGCGCAGCACCTTCGGCGCCCGAGCAGTGGATGCCCGGGTGAAGACCGCGCTTGCCGCATTCCTTGACGATCTTCTCGTAGATCTTGAGGATTTCCGGCTCGTCACCGTCGAGCTTCGGCGTCAGACCGTAGGAAAAGCGAAGGTCGGAAGGACCGACATAGACGCCGTTGATGCCTTCAACGTCGAGGATCGATTCCATGTTCTCGATCGCGGTCTTGGTTTCCATCATCGGCAGCAGCACGATCTCATCATTGGCGGTCGTCTGATAGGTGCCGGCCGAGCCATACATGCCGGCGCGGATCGGGCCGTTCGAACGCGTGCCCATCGGCGGATACTTCGCGAACTGCACCAGATCCTTGGCTTCCTTCGGCGTGTTGATCATCGGGCAGATCACGCCATAGGCGCCGCCGTCGAGCACCTTGCCGATGATGCCGGGCTCGTTCCAGGGAACGCGAACCATCGGCGTCACCGGGTGTCCGCTCATGGCCTGGAAACACTGCACCATCGACTGATAGTCCTGCACGCCGTGCTGCATATCCACGGTGACGCTGTCGAAGCCGCACTGCGCGATCACTTCGGCGGAAAACCCTGACGGGATGGCAAGCCATGCATTCACCACGGCCTTACCCGAGGCCCAGACTTTCTTGACGTTGTTCGTAGTCATTGATCGCGTTTCCTTTTGTGGTCGTTGCAACCGGTTTGAGATTTCACGTGTTGGATTTCGTCTGGCCGCCTAGCCCACGGCCCGCTGGATACTGACTTCGCTGACACCGACCTCGCGAGCGGTGTTGACGATCGCTGCCCAGGTATCGTTCGGCAGCGGCACACCATTCCTGGTGCGGTCGGCACGCATCTTCTTCTCAGGATCGCCGGGGATCAGCACGGCATCGGCGCCCGACGCCGGCTTGGTCGCCCGGATGAAGTCGACATAGCGCGAGATTTCGCCGTCGAAGAAATTACTGGTGTCGACCACCCTGGGATCGACATAGATCGCAAACATGCCGTTGGCGAATGGCCGGTCCCCTGAAGTCGCACCGGTGCCGGTCAGGGCGCCGCCGAGCAATTCGCAAATAAAGGCGAGCCCCGAGCCCTTGTGCCCGCCGAACGCACGGATCGCGCCGGTCCCCTTGATTTCGCGCGGACCTTCCTTGCTGTGCGGACCGTACAGCACCGCCGGATCCTCGCTCAGCGTGCCGTCGGCATCGACCAGCGCTCCCTCGGGCAATTTCTTGCCGCCGCGGCTTGCGACCAGCACCTTGCCTTCGGCAACAACCGAGGTTGCGAAATCGAGCACGATCGGATCCTGACCCTGTCGCGGAATGCCGACGCAATACGGCGCGGTCGACAGCCGCTTCTCGACGCCGCCATAGGGCGCGACCAGGAGCGAGCCGGCGGCGTTGACGAAATGCACGGATACCAGACCCTCGGCGGCGGCCATTTCCGCCCAGTCGCCGACGCGGCCGATATGGCCGGCATTGCGCAGCGCGATCGCGGCAAGTCCCGCCTTCTTGCATTTCGCGATGCCGATCTTGACCGCCTGCGGCGTCACAGTCTGTCCGTAACCGAACTTGCCGTCGATCACCGCCAGCGACGGCGTATCGACCACAATTTCCACGGTCTGGTCGGGAACCACAGAACCTTTTTTCTGCCAGCTGACATAAAGCGGCACCCGGATGACGCCGTGGCTGTCATGGCCGGTGAGGTTGGCTGTCGTCAGATAGGTCGCAATGCGCCTTGCTTCTTCAAGCGAGGATTCCGAACGGGAAAAAACCTCGGCAACAAAATCGATCAAATTGCTGACCTGAATCGTGACCATGTCGGGAATTCAGCCTGTCCTTAGCACCCGGCTCGGCCACATCGTCCGGCGACAACCGCGGTTTCCGCGCCGGTTTTCACGACCGGCTTGGCCGGCACTTTGAACGAAAAATCGCGCGCATGTCTATGGCCTCGGGCGCAATCGAGCAATGATTGCAATCATTTGCCTGGCCGCTATGCATGGCGCCGGTAGCATCATGCAAATTTGTGCTCACTCCTCGATCTCGCCGCCTTCCTCGCCAGCCACTTCCATGGCCGCGAGGCTGCGTTCCAGCACGCCCAGCATGTCCTGCAATTCGGCAAGCTTGCGGGCGCCAAAACGGCCGGTGATTTCGGCGTAGATCGCCTCCGAGGTCGGCGCCACCGCCTCGATCAGTTTCAATCCCTTCGCAGTTATCGACACCACGGCGCGGCGCAGATCGGCTTTCGCGGTGCGGCGCTCGATCAGCTGACGCGCTTCGAGATCGCGCAAGATACGCGACAGGCTCGGCCCGAGCAGGAAGGCGACGCGCGCCAATTCCGTGACCTCGATCGCCTCCACCGCCGTCAGCGCGCGCAGGATGCGCCATTGCTGTTCGGTCAGGCCGTGGTTGCGCAGCGACGGACGGAACTGGCGCATCACGGCCTCGCGAGCGCGCAGCAGCGACATCGGCAGCGAGCGCGAGAAATCACGCATCGGGGCGCGCCGGGCCGTCTCGGGCGCTTCCGTGCTGGATCCTGTCTGCGATTTCTTACGTGCCATCCGCCAATCGTCCACCGTCGGGAATATCAATCAAAGGGAATAAAGTTTTGCGGTGCAACAAGCATGGATTCGGTTTGATCGATTTCACTTAACATGTTAATCATCTCCCGGCACCATCTTTTCGCTGAGAGCATATGGCCCTTACCAACGATCAAATCCGCACCGCCGCCGAGCGGCTGGACCATGCGGAAAAGACCCGCACCCAGATCCGGCAGATTTCGCTCGAGCATCCCGGCATCACCATCGCGGACGCCTACGCGATCCAGAAGGTGTGGGTCGAGATGAAGGTCGCGCAGGGCCGCATCGTCAAGGGGCACAAGATCGGCCTGACCTCGAAAGCAATGCAGAGCGCGCTCAACATCGACGAGCCGGATTCCGGCATTCTGCTCGATGACATGTTCTTTGCCGATGGCGGCCTCGTGCCGACGGAGCGCTTCATTGCTACCCGCATCGAGGCCGAACTCGCCTTCGTGATGAAGACGCGGCTCTCCGGCCCGGACTGCACGATGTTCGACGTGCTCAACGCCACCGATTTCGTGGTGCCAGCGTTGGAAATTCTCGATACCCGCGTCGAACGCGTCGACCCGCAAACCAAGGCGACGCGAAAGATCTTCGATACCATCGCCGACAACGCCGCGAATGCCGGCATCGTGCTCGGCGGCCGCCCGATCCGCCCCATGGACGCCGACCTGCGCTGGATCGGCGCGCTGTGTTTTCGCAACGGCCAGCTGGAAGAAACCGGGCTTGCCGCCGGCGTGCTCAACCACCCCGCCACCTCGGTGGCCTGGCTCGCCAACAAGATCGCACCCAATGGGCTGGCGCTCGAAGCCGGTCAGGTGGTGCTGGCGGGATCGTTCATTCGCCCGATCGAAACCCGCAAAGGCGACACGATCCAAGCCGATTATGGCCCCTACGGCTCAGTGAGCTGTTACTTCGCTTGATGCTTTCACGGGAACCGCTGGAGTAGCATATGCCGCATTTCACGATCGAATACTCAGGCAATCTCGATGGACGCGTCGATATAGGCGCGGTGGTGGAACTGGTGCGCAAGGCCGCGGTTGAAACCGGTATCTTCCCGCTCGGCGGCATCCGGGTTCGTGCGGTGAGATGCGAGCACTACGCCATCGCCGACAACAGGCACGATTACGGCTTCCTCGACATGGTGCTGCGGCTCGGCGAAGGCCGCGACCTCGCCACGCGAAAGAAGGCCGGCGAACATATCTTCAAGGCGCTGTCGGCCTATCTCGATCCCGTGTTCAAGGAGACAAAATTCGCGTTGTCGTTCGACATGCAGATCAACGACAAGGACACCAGCTGGAAACGCAACAACATCCACGAAGCTTTGAAGGTGGAGACGGTCAATGGATAAGGTCACCCCGAAAGACGTGTTTCAGGCCAACCGCGATCGTGCCGCTCCCCTGCTTGCCAAACTGAAGGCTGAAGGCATCGGCCACATGATCGACGGCAAGACCGTGCCGTCGACATCCGGGCAAACCTTCGAGACCAAGTCCCCCATCGATGGCGCGGTACTCGCCTCCGTCGCGCGCGGCAATGCTGGTGATATCGACCGCGCCGCGACCGCGGCTGCGCTGGCCTTTAAATCCTGGCGCGAGATGCCGGCCACGATGCGAAAGAAATTGCTGCATCGGGTGGCCGATGCCATTGAAGATCGCGCCGACGATATCGCGGTGCTCGAATGCATCGATACCGGCCAGGCCCATCGCTTCATGGCCAAGGCGGCGATCCGCGCCGCCGAAAATTTTCGCTTCTTCGCCGATAAATGCGCCGAAGCCCGCGACGGCCTCAACACCCCGAGCGAAGAGCACTGGAACATCTCGACCCGGGTGCCGATCGGTCCGGTCGGTGTCATCACGCCGTGGAACACGCCGTTCATGCTGTCGACCTGGAAGATTGCGCCCGCGCTCGCCGCCGGCTGCACGGTCGTGCACAAGCCGGCCGAGTGGTCACCGGTGACGGCGGACCTGCTGGCAAAACTGGTCAAGCAGGCCGGCGTGCCCGACGGCGTGCTCAACACCGTGCACGGCATCGGCGAAGAGGCCGGCAAAGCACTGACCGAACATCCCGCGATCAAGGCGATCGGCTTCGTCGGCGAAAGTTCGACGGGCTCGGCGATCATGGCGCAGGGCGCGCCGACCCTGAAGCGCGTGCATTTCGAACTCGGCGGCAAGAATCCCGTGATTGTGTTCGATGATGCCGATCTGGACCGCGCCCTCGATGCGGTGGTCTTCATGATCTACTCGCTCAATGGCGAGCGCTGCACCTCGTCGAGCCGCCTCTTGGTCCAGCAGGGCATCGCGGAAAAATTCATCGAAAAGCTCACCACACGCGTCAAGGCACTGAAGGTCGGCCATCCCCTCGATCCCGTGACCGAAGTAGGTCCGCTGATCCATGAGCGGCATCTGGCTAAAGTCTGCAGCTATTTCGACATCGCGCAAAAGGACGGCGCCACCATTGCGGTCGGCGGCAAGCCGTATGACGGCCCCGGCGGCGGGCATTATGTGCAGCCGACGCTGGTCACGTCAGCGCATTCGAATATGCGGGTCGCGCAGGAAGAAGTGTTCGGCCCGTTCCTGACCGTGATTCCCTTCAAGGACGAGAAGGACGCCATCGAAATCGCCAATAGCGTGCAGTATGGCCTCACCGGTTATGTCTGGACCGGCGACATGGGCCGTGCGCTGCGCGTCGCGGACGAACTGGAAGCCGGCATGATCTGGCTCAACTCCGAAAACGTCCGGCATCTGCCGACGCCGTTCGGCGGCATGAAATCATCAGGCATCGGCCGCGACGGCGGCGACTATTCGTTCGACTTCTACATGGAAACCAAGCACGTCTCGCTGGCGCGCGGGACGCACAAGATTCAGCGGCTCGGCATTTAGCCGGGCATTAGAGCAACACGTTACCCAGGAAACGCCATGCCCGTTCCGCAACACGTCTTCGATCCCCCGTTCAACATCATCCGTTCCAGCCACGCCGTGCTCGACGT
>JBOHIT010000767.1:0-3388 GCA_050726155.1 Bradyrhizobium sp. | reverse complement strand
CGTAAAGCCATTGCGCAGGGAATGTCGGATGTTCTCCGCTGCCCTGTATGCTCGTGGGCGCACTTCTCTGTGCACATTGCTCACGAGATCGCGGGTGCAGCGCGCATCCGGCATTCCCTGCGCCCTCCGATTGGAGAGGGCGGGAAGTTTCCGTCAAAGCTCGGGTGTATCAAGCCGCGAGAATGCGAAACTGTATCTTCCGTCATTGCGAGCGAAGCGAAGCAATCCATCATGCAGCACGAAGGACGTATGGATTGCCTCGTCGCTTCGCTCCCTTGCGCAAACGCTTCGCGTTTGTCGCAGGCAATGACGTGGAGAAAGCTCTCAGCTCCCCATCGCCTTCCACGCATTCGATGCAAACTGCCGACGCCAGGTCACGATCACGACCATGGCCGTGGTGACGAACAGCACCCATGGGCTGACGAACCAGCCGAGATAGCCCAGTGCGAAGAAAAACGAACGCTGGCCGCGATTGAAATGCTGGCCCGCGGATTCGAACAATCGCGTGGTGCGCATGACATGCGCTTCGGCTTCGGGCGTGCCTTTTTGCGAGGCCGGCGGCATCGCGCCGAGCAGGATGGCGACGTAGTTGAACAGCCGATACGACCAGGAGAATTTGAAGAAAGCGTAGATGAAAATCAGGATCAGCCCGACGCATTTGATTTCCCACAACGCGGGCGAGGGGCTGAGATCGACCGGCAGCGCACCAAACACCGCCAGGGCGTCGTTGGTGGCGCGCAGCAGCGCCAGCCCGCCGCCGATTGCAATCAGGCTGCTGGAGGCAAAAAACGCCGTGCCGTTTTGCAACGACGCCATGATCTGCATGTCGACCATGCGCGTCTCGCGATCGAGCAGGTTTCGGATCCAGACCTCGCGATAGATGTGCATGCGGGCGGACAGGCTGTCACGGCCGTAGGCGGTACGCTCGAGGGTGAAGGCATACACCGTCCACTCCACGACGAAGAACGTGATGGCTGCGATGTCGACCCAGTATCCGGTCATGCTGCTTTTTCCATGAAGGCTTGCCCCGTGACTGCGTGGTCACGCCAGATGTACGGGTTGCAGATGTACAGGTTGAACGGCGGCTCTGCACTATGGCATGATGGCGATCAAACAGGATTTTCATTGAAATGTTGAAACTCGTCATCGGCAACAAGAATTATTCGTCATGGTCGATGCGGCCGTGGCTGGCACTGCGCGCCAACAACATTCCGTTCGAGGAGGTCCTGATTCCCCTCTACACGGACAACCCGGCCGACAAGCAGCGCATCCTGAGCTTCAGCCATGCCGGGAAAGTGCCGGCGCTGGTCGATGGCGACTTGACCGTGTGGGATTCGCTTTCGATCATCGAATATCTCGCGGAGAAATTCCCGCAGACGAAACTGTGGCCGGAAGACCGTGCCGCACGCGCCCATGCGCGTTCGATCTCGGCGGAGATGCATTCGGGCTTCATGGCGCTGCGCAACGAATGCGGCATGAATTTGCACCGTCCGGTCCGCTCCGTCGCGCTGTCGGACGACGCGCAGGCCAATGTGGCGCGGATCCAGGCGATCTGGGCCGAATGCCATCAGCGCTACGGCAAGAATGGGCCGTTCCTGTTCGGCACTTTCTCCGGCGCGGACGCGATGTTCGGGCCGGTCGTTCATCGCTTCCGTACCTATGCTATCCCGGTGGCCGTCAACGCGCGGCACTATGTCGATGCGATGGAGGCGCTGCCGGCGTTTGAGGAGTGGACCCGCGACGGGCTCGCCGAAACGCTGCTGATCGATCGGTTCGAAGCGATCTGACGGGGCGGGCGATTTGCCCGTCCGGTTGGCTAAAGCGAAGGACCGTGCCAGCCCCGACGGCGGGCCTGGCGAAGTGGAACCACGGCCGGAATAGCGGCTATGCGAATTCCCACAAACAGCCCGTTAACTAGATGAAATAACTTGGCAATATGCGTATTTGGCATGCCTCGATGTTGCTGGCTTTTTGGGCATGTGGTGTGCTAGGTTGACGCAGGGTTCTCATGTCGGCCGATGCTAGCGGGACTGTTAGGCGCCGCCGACAATCTTGCGTGGATGGAGAGGGCGTTGAAGCATAAGTACTCCGTTGGAGAGACTGTCTATTTTACTGCCAGCAATGTTGCCAGACCGGCCGCCAGTGGCACCTACGAGGTGATCCGGCTGCTTCCGACCGACGGTGATGATTGCCAGTATCGCATCAAGAGCTCGACCGAAGCCTTCGAACGGGTGGCCAAAGAAAGCCAGCTTGCGATCTCCTGAGCCGCGCTTGCGGTCTCCTGAGCCGCGCTTGCGGTCTCCTGAGGGAGTTGTGTGCAAGCAGCCGGCTGACGCGGTTCCGTATCGCTCGCCGTCAAAAGGCCCGGTTCGCAGAAGCATTCTGTTGAAGGCGAATGCGATGGATGCGCGTTCGCTTTCGATGATCGTGTTTGATGCCGCGTAAGGGACACCGCGCATGAACTGGGACTGGGCTTCGTCGCTGGATCACATCTGGCGCTCACCGACCTTTCCGATGTGGCTGACGCTGGCCGCAGCGGGATTCTTCGGCATCATCGTGCTGATCGTGCTGTTGCGCGCGGAGAAATCCGTGGCCAACGGCGCGCTGACGGTCATCACATTGCTGGCGATCGGCGTTGCCGTCGCCGCGACCAACCACGGCTTCGGGCCGGGGGGCGGGGGTTCGTTCGCTGAAAGCCGGCCAGCAGCCCCGGTAGCCGCGGCGCTGCCGCAGCTCTCCTGCATCGACGACCTCGCCGGCGAGGCAGTGCTCGCCGCCTGCGAGAAGACGCTGTTTGGTTCCGCCGACTCCGCCGCCGCCGCGGTCGCCTATGCGGCTTCTCAAATCACCCGGCTGACCGGCTATGGCGATCTCGCCGCCACCGACAAGGCCGACAGGGCCGGAACTACCGAGCTGCAGGCGCTGCGCCGCGCCGTCGAGCGCGATCGCTACGGGCTGATGGCCTATGTGCTGATGGCGCGCGACCATTGCACGCCGGCGTCATGCGCGGCGTTCGGTGTGCTGGCCGACAAGCGGCAGGTGGTGTCCAATATGGACGAACGCCTTTATGAGAACCTGATCACGCGCTACGCGCCGTCATGGAACGCGCCGCCGCAGGCTGCGGCTGCCGCGGGTCTCGTCGCGGCGCTGCCGCCGTCGATGCCGACGGGCAAGCCCACCAACGCCGACTTCCCGAGCGCGGCCTCGACCCCGCCGGTCAATATCATGACGCCGGAGCCCACCAGCGCGCCTGCCATCCGCGCCGCGCCGCCGGCTCCAGCCGCGAGTGCACCGGTGCCAGCACCGCGTCCGGCCGCCACGGCCTCGCCGGCGCTGGCGGCCGCCAAGAAACCGCCGGCGCCGAAGCGCGCACCGGCTGCCGCTGCAC
>JBOHIT010000766.1:0-7508 GCA_050726155.1 Bradyrhizobium sp. | reverse complement strand
CGCTTGCACGCCATCAACTCATCATCTCCCGAAAATAACTCCTTCTGATCAAGATAATTCATACAAGTTTCGAGACGCCTCAGCGTCATTTCGATAAGTTCAAGCAATCTTCCAATCGGACTTTCGTCATCAAGCTTCCGCACGGCAGCCGCTGACAAGAAATCGTTTGAGTTGCTGAAATCGGTTGATCGCGACCAACGCTCGTCTTTTGAGGGTTGCACGCTTGCCGAGACGGTGCCAGCAGGCAGACGCGCTATACCTGCAAAACTTCCGAGTTCGATCACGTCAGCCATTTTTACCTGCCAAGTAATCTAAAAATGTATCGGCATCGCGACTTACCATCTTACTCCAACCCATAAGCCAAGACTTGCAATCGAAAGCGTCAACGCGAAGCGGTTTCTTCGTGGAAAAATCGAAGTCGAGTACCAACTCATATGTTTTCTCCTCACGCTTTTCCAAACCAGCTATGAGGACGTCGGGAGGCGGGCTGAAGTCGAACCTCTTTTCTTGAGGATACAGGTGAGCCAGATATCCAAAGTCACCATCATCGACTTCCAGCTTGGTCGATGCTCCGAACGACTGTGGGTCTACCCCGAAAAGCCGCGTGCGTGGCGGCAGCGCCCTTGTGCAAATCATGGACTTCTCTCGCGCCTCAGCCAACGTAGCGCAGGGCAGCGAATAAATCAGACGGAAGCCGACCCGTTCGAGCACAATAAGCTCAACGACCTCTAAAACTTTATTCGCAAAATCCGCGACTGTCTCCACGAGCTTTTCCGCACTTCCGCTCGGCTTGTGATCGGTAAGATTAGAGCGCTGCAACCCGGCCGATATGATGTAGCGATCATCTGCGATGAAAGTCTGCTCATTCGGCTGAACCTGGTTCGCCTTTAGTTTAGTGAAGTCTTTTTCGATTAGCTTCCATAGCCGCCCAGTGCGATCCCACAGCGCAAACGCGTCGCTGTATCGCATTTCAAAAATCAGCTGGCTTCTCCGAAAAGAGGAGAATGGAATCGGGGGCACCTGAGAGCACTCGCAAGGGGTACGGACCAACGTAACTGCGAAAGCCGCGCTTGAAAAGCCGCCTCATTGAACGGCCTGATCATCACGTCAAAGCCCTCGTTCGAACGAGGCGACCCTCCCCGTCAGAAAGCCATGCATTTCGGAATCGCAGGGATTCCAAACCGACGGTTTAACCCAGCCGCGCGGTATGTTACAAATTGATCTAACGTTCGTTGCATCGGTTTGTGTCAGCTGAGGTTGGACGATGGCTCTGGGTAAATTCGTCTCCTATTTGCGGGTTTCCCGCGACAAGCAAGGCAAAAGCGGCCTTGGCCTTGAGGCGCAGCGGACGGCCGTCGAGAGCTACCTAAACGGTGGCAAATGGAAGGTGCTGGCCGAATACGTCGAGGTCGAGAGCGGGAAGCGCAATGACCGGCCGAAGCTGGTGGCGGCTCTGTCTCATGCGAAGGTGTCCGGTGCAAAGCTGGTCTTTGCGAAGCTGGACCGGCTGACCCGTGACGTTGACCTTCTGAGGGCGCTTGCGTCGAGCACAGTAGACCTTGTGTTCTGTGACCTCCCTCAGGTGCCTCCAGGTGCCATGGGCCGATTCCTTCTCACGCAGATGGCTGCGGTGGCCGAGTTGGAAGTCGGGCTCATCGGCGAACGCACCAAGGCGGCATTGGCCGCCGCCAAGGCACGCGGGGTGAAGCTGGGTAACCCAAATGGCGCTCGGGCGCTCAAAGGCAAGCAGATTGGCAACGCGGACGCTGTGGCTAAGATCAAGGCCAACGCGGATCAACACGCAGCCGACCTCAGGGGCATTGTAGAGGACATTCAGCGTTCTGGGATCACCACGGTACGCGGCATCGCGGACGAACTGCATAACCGCGGTATCCGGGCTCCCCGGGGCGACACGTGGCACCCCACGGCTGTCTCGCGTTTACTCAATCGCCTGACCAACGCAGCCCACAGCCCACGCTGATCGCAAGGAGACAGCCATGCACCAGCATATCTACGACGGTACGCTGCTCGTCTTCCTTGGCGTGGCCGGCGTGATGTTAGAGCGACCCGGGTTCGCCTTAGTAATTGGCAGCGTGGGCGTCTGGTTGGTCGCGCGCTGAAAGGAAGGCGACCCTTTTAAACCAAAGGGTCCCCTTTCGGGATATGGGACCCTTTTTGACGCTGGTCGCAACGCGATTTCGAGTTCCTTTGGTTTAAGCCGCCGCCGCAGCCGAGGTAACAGCAGCAGTGTTCACCCCAAACCGAGACGGCAGGCACATTACGCTAGGGCCGAGCGCACATGCCCAAGCATCGCGGACATCTCGCAGCGGACCCGCAGTTCTCCCGAGGAGAACAAAGTCGCACCAGTGGCTAATGGTGCTCCCGGCCGTGACATGCAGGGGATTACTTCTTCCCAGCACCCAACACCAGGTTTGACCATCCTTCGGCAATGCGGAGCCAGAATTGCCTGTCTTCCTCATTGCTCGCAGTGTCGGCCATGCGCCTTGCTTCCACGGCTTCCTTTCGCAGCTTTTCGCGATCTAATTCCACGTCGTTTTCTCGTCTGGAGCAAACAAGTGAGGCTCGTGTTACTTGCGCGGCCGCCCACGTTTCGCGAATGAAATACCTTCGGCGTCGGCCGCCTTGCGAAGAAGCCCGGCCTTTTTCAACGCCTCTATCTTCTGCGGGCCATTCGGCATGGATCGGGCGGCCTCCAGCGCTTCACTGGCTTCGGCGTCCAACTCGCTTTTGGTCATATGGCCGTTCATTAGGCTTATGATTTCCTTCCAGAAGCTTGCGCGAGACACCAAGATCGGGAAAAAGTGGCATATCAGGTGTCTTTAGGAAAGATCGAATGACCGAACAAGTTCCGCCCAAAAGCGAGAAGGAACGCCCTCGGCCTATGAGTTTGGGTCGCTGCAAGGCATGCGACTGTCCGGGCTACGTCGGAGCGGGGGCGGACCCCTCCATCTGCGCGAGGGTCACCTGTAACCATCCGATCAAAGATCACGATTAGGTCTCTTCGGTGTTCGCTGCGGTGATGCGGCGGCAATGACCCAATTGGGGCTGCCTGCGCGGGGCCGTCTCTTCGCATACCAAGCACCCATTCGAGCGGAACTGAGCACCATAACCGCCCTGTGGCCGGGATTTGATTTGATCCAGTCAGCGGGAACAAGTGGCAATCACCGACGTTGGGTTGGCGTGGGCAAATGAGGAGAAACGCACATGCCAGTACTTCTGCTTTGGGCTGTTCCGGCCGTGATTGTTGTCGGTGGCGCAGGCTACTTCCTTTTGCATGCCGTCCACTAAACGCGAACGTTAAGCATCTTTGGAGGAACAACCTATGAAGAAACTTTTGCTTTCTGCCGCCATCGTCGCATTCGGAGCAACGTCATCCTTCGCTCAAACCACGGAATACTACGTTGTTCGAGACGCGACGACAAAGAAATGCACCATTGTCGACAAGAAGCCCACCACCACAACGACAATCGTCGACAACGGCGTCTTCAAGACAAAGACAGAAGCTGAGACCGGCATGAAGACGATGAAGGTCTGTACCGAAAACTGATCGTAGGGTCAGGCTAAGGCTCGCAGTTCTTCGAAGGACCACCAAGTCCCCGCTTGCCGTCCATCGAATTTTCTGCGCGACCCTGTCGAGCTACCACTCGGCAGGGTTTTTCTTACCCACAAACGTCGGGCAACGATGCTCATCGGCATCCAAGTAAAGCGAGGCGAAAATGAAAATGCTTCTCTCCGGGATAGCAGTCTCCCTTCTCCTAATAACTACTGCTGGAGCCGAACAAGCAACACCGCCCGTCAAGGCTGAGCACACAAGCGCAAGTGAAGACTGTTCGAAGCAAGTATGGCCGAACTTTACAACGTCATGCCTTCGCAATGCGGACCAAGCAATCAATGTCCGTCTGGTCACCGCGAACCGTCGATAGCGTGGAACGTTTGGTAGCCGTTCTCGTTGGCCTTCGCTTATTCAACCAATGGAGATAGTTGTAATGAAGAAGATAGTCTTAGGAACGTTACTGATCGCATTAGCTGGGTCATCCGCAGCATTCGCTCAGAGCGGAGCGGCAACGGGCGCCGCGACTGGTGCTGTTGGTGGCGCTATCGTGGGCGGTCCGGCAGGCGCAGCAGTGGGTGCAACAGTGGGTGCCGTCGCAGGCGGCCTTTCTGATGAGACCCGCCCCCGTTTCCGCACTTACGTTTCTGGTCAGCGACATTCATCGTACCGATACCAGAACGAAATCCGGGTCGGTGCAGATCTGCCGTCGAGCGGCGTTACCTACTACGAGGTTCCGCGTGAGTACGGTGTAACCAAGTATCGCTACACGATCGTGAATGACCGCACAGTCTTGGTCGATCCGGGTACGCATCGGATCGTTGAAATCATCGACTAAATGAGAACCAACGGTCCGCTTCGGCGGGCCGTTTTTCTTTCGAGTGTGGCAGCCAGCGTTGCCCCCTTTGGTCTTCCGGTTAGCGTGTCGTTTCCGATGTCCAACTCGCAGTGCGAGCCTATCTAATCTTGACGGTGTGTGCGGCGTGCTACTCAAATCAGTCCTGACCTGCCCGTTCTGTCAGCACCGAGCTGCCGAATTAATGCCGGAGAATGCTTACAACTGTAAACGATGCGGTCGTCGATTGAAGCCGCGTGCTGGCGATTGCTGCGTGTTCTGTTCGTACGGATCAGTTCCATGTCCCCCTATTCAGGACAGTGGTGGGGATGCGTGCTGCAATTCAGGCTGAGAGGACGATGTTGCCCGCAATCTCATCCAACCCTTGCTGATCCGCCCACGTGCCCCCCCACCTCTTTGAGTTCTGTGAAGCGGCGCTCTTCAGTCCAGTGGCGAATTGAGGGGCTGCTTGCTTCTGAAGACGTGTCTACTTACCCCGGGTTCCCTTAGAGAGACCCTTGAATGAGCTTGCACGCAGAAGGCCTTCCGAGGTTACGTCGCGGTATTCAATGTCAGCGAAAAACCTCGGCTCAACCCACGTGGCCTTAGGTTTCCTAATGGGCCTCGTGAGCTTCGACTTGGGGCTAACGACCGTATCGAGCTGCTTGCGGATTTGGCTGGAGACCGTGCGGGACCATCCGGTACCCACTTTACCCATGTAGCGTAGCTCCTTGCCTTCTTGCTGGCCCAGGTACAACGCAGCGACCCCAGTCGGGTCCTTTATGAAGCCGATGACCGGAAATCTATCCCGTTGCACGGCCTTAACCTTCAACCATGCTTCTCCGCGCTCAGACTTGTATGGGGCATCAGCACGCTTGGAGATGATACCTTCATAATTCAGCTTGGTGGCATGATCGAACATCGCCTGCCCGTCTCCCGTCAGGTGTTCGCTGTAGATCACCGGCGCTTCAAGCTCATTGGTGAGGATTAGCTCTCGCAGGATCGTTTTGCGCTCAAGCTGGGGCTTCTTGCGCAGGTCTTTGCCATCCAACCACAGAAGGTCGAACGCGTAGTAGAGCAGACGATCCTGACGGCCTGCCGCAAGTTCGGCTTGCAGCTCAGAGAAGTTGGTGCGCCCTTCATGCACGACTACCACTTCGCCATCGACGATAGCTTGACCGGGCACTTCGAAGGCTCCGGCGATCAGGGAGAAGCGCTTGGTCCAGTCCAGACCGTTACGGGTGTAGACCTTCTTCTTGCGGGAACTGACGTGAAGCTGGATACGATAACCGTCGTACTTGATTTCGTGTAGCCACTGGTCTCCTGAGGGAGCCTTGGACTTCAAAGTGGCCAGTTGGGGTCTAATGAACCCCGGCATTTCACGCTTTACCATTACGGAACTCAACACCAACCGTGATGAAACGCCCAAGTATAGTCCGGGTTTCACGGGTTGGAAACGAACGAGGCCGGGTCCTGCTGCGGATGTCCGCTTTGATGCGCGTTACGGACCTCACGTGGAACATTGTGGAGGTCAGCTAAGTGCTGCCAAAAGGCGAAGTCAGTTGATACCCTTCGCCTTCAAGAGGGCAATCCGGTTGGCAATCGCGACTTCCGTTCGGTTAAGGATTTTTGCGATCAGAACAACGGACTTTCCTGCCCCTTTGAGTTCTAAGAGGCGGCGCTCTTCTTCATCAGTCCAGTGGCGCATAGAGCCGGGCATGGTGAAGGGACTTTAGCTTTCGTCCTAGAATTTCGTGATTATTCGGCTACCTTGCCTAAGCTCAAAGTCGCCACTGAGATGTCTTGTTGTCTGGCCTGAAAAATCGCAATCCGACGCGCTTCTTGCCATAACTCAACGGCGTGTCCGTCCGCCAACTTCTCTGCGCACCGCTTGGCTTCGTCATCGTTGCCGCAAAGAACTTCGATGCGATTTTGGACATGGCCGTCGCCACCAATGACGTAGGCGTAGTATCCCCAAGACATGGCGGATCACTCTATTTTGGCGACACCAAACCCGGCGACGACAGCCATTCGTTGATGTGCGCTGCGGTCTTGGTCTGTCTTGCTTTGCGCATGAGCATTTCCCGATCCTTGCCAGGTACCATTGCCTTGGCCTGCTCCTCAAGACGCTGCGCTTCGCTCACCATGCGTTCTTCGAAGGTTGCGGTGTGCACCGTTCGGGATCGCCTCTTGAGGCCCACCTTAGCCTCCGATGCTGGTGGTTCAGTAGGGGCGATGGCGAGGGCACAAGCGCGAAGTCGGTCGGGGTCGCGCACGCCATCCGCCGCCTGCTTCAGGATGTGCTGAGCCATTTCGGATTTGAGAGTTTCAGATTTGGAACCATCCGGGAGAGCGGCCCATGCTTCATCAAGGACCTTTCGTAGGATAACTAAGGTTTCGGGATCATAATGGGCCATGGCAGCACCTCCAGAAGTGAATTCTAAAATCCTGACGCTGGCGGCTGTCGGTTAGGTACCCGACATAAACTAAAAAAATCCCTCGCTTTCCCCCATGAAAGGCCTAGCGTCCTTCCATTATCGGCAGACCTTCTAGGCGCCGCTGACTGAGAGTTCGGTAACGCTCCCGCCTATACTCGGGAGCATGACATGCGTAATTCCGGCAATTTGCTGTTGGCCTCACTTTCAGAAAGCGACGCCGCTGCTCTTCGACCACACCTGAAATCCGTCCATCTGGACCATGAGAGGGTTTTGTTCGAGGCGGGAGGTGAGGTCACGGACATCTATTTTCCGACAGGGGCGATTGTATCGCTTGTGGTGGGTCTTTCCTCTGGTGAGATAATTGAGGCCGCAATGGTCGGCAAAGATGGGGTAGTCGGCGCATTCGCCACTCTTGGCGGCAACATTCCTGTCAATCGAGCCATAGTCCAACTCGCCGGCCCCGCGTTGACCTGCAAAGTCAGTGAACTCCGAAGCGCAGTGCTTCAAAGTCAATCCTTGCTATCGACGCTGTTTCGTCATGAGCAGACGGTCTACG
The DNA here is from genome assembly GCA_050726155.1 of Bradyrhizobium sp. GTDB lineage: Bacteria > Pseudomonadota > Alphaproteobacteria > Rhizobiales > Xanthobacteraceae > Bradyrhizobium. The sequence continues at coordinate 108 of JBOHIT010000766.1, read as the reverse complement.
CACAAGCAAGCCAATCGGCGGCTTGCATGGCCGCGCATCAGATGGAGGCGCGACTTTGCCGATGGCTTCTTCGCTCAAGAGACTTGGCAGGCACGGACAGTCTACAGT
>JBOHIT010000765.1:0-4483 GCA_050726155.1 Bradyrhizobium sp. | reverse complement strand
TCTCGGCCTTGACCACGCAATCGTCGCGCCAGAACGGCACGCCCATGATCGGATTGACGATCTTGATGCCGCTGTCGAGGCTCTCGAGATCCTTGGCTTCGTGGGTGGCGCCCAGAATATTGCTGTCGGTCGAGTAGGCCTTTTCGGCGCTCATCTTGTAGGCGAAGCCGTTGGCGGTCATGAACGCCGACATCTCGGCGCGGCCGCCCAATTCATCGATGAACTGCTGGTCGAGCCAGGGCTTGTAGATCCGCAAGCTCGGATTGGTCAGCAGGCCGTAGCGATAGAACCGCTCGATATCGTTGCCTTTGTAAGTGGAGCCGTCGCCCCAGATGTTGACGCCGTCCTCCTTCATCGCCGCGACCAGCATCGTGCCGGTGACGGCGCGGCCGAGCGGCGTGGTGTTGAAATACGTCGCACCGCCGGTCGAGACGTGGAAGGCGCCGGACTGGATCGCGGCAATGCCTTCGTGGACCAGTTGCATGCGGCAATCGACCAACCGGGCTTTCTCGGCGCCGAACTCCAGCGCCTTGCGCGGAATTTCGTCGTAGTCGGTCTCGTCGGGTTGGCCGAGATTGGCGGTATAGGCAAAGGTGCGGGCGCCCTTTTGCTTCATCCACACCAGCGCCGCCGAGGTGTCGAGGCCGCCCGAAAAAGCGATGCCGACTTTTTCCCCTTTGGGCAGGTTTTTCAGGATCGTACTCATCGGGCTTCCAATCGGTCGAAATGGCGGATGCGGATTGTCGCTTTCAGTGCGCGAATATCAAACTTTGCGCCCATGGGCACGCGTTTAATGGCTCCAATTGACTGGCCGGGACCGGATTACCCCGGCTGCCGCGAACGTCTGGTCAGGCGCTCCCAGGGCCGGGCCCATCGCGCCAATGCGGCCTCGATCTCGGCGTCCGATTTCCGGGTCGACGGCCAGCGATATAGCCAGCCATGGGCCAGCCAGATCACCAGAAAACTCACCAGGCCGGCGGCAGCCACATCCGTGAAGAAATGCCCGCCAAACGCCATCCGCAGCACCGAGGTCGTAACCCCGAACAGGGTCGCCGCGGTATAGGCCAAAGCGCGCCACGCCGGCGGCGTCAGCGCTGCGGGCGCGTAGGTCCAGAACGCAGTGGCGCCCTCGCCGGAGAAAAACGAGCAGTTGCGGCCGCAGGCGCCGCGCGGATCCCACCACGGCACGAACGCCCAGGGCCCGTTGAACTCGGTCACCACCACCGGCCGCGGCCGGCCCCAGTGACTCTTGAAGGTGAGGTTGGTGAGAACGACGGCGGACAGCAGGATCGTGAGTAGGAGGAACACCGCAGGCCGCGCCGGGATGAACATCGGCCGGTCCGGCCGCACCAGCTTCACCACGATGGCGGCAAGCGCCGGCAGCGCGAGCGCCCATGCGATCCACATCGCGGCGTCACGAGCGAAAGCGGCGAGCCAGCTCTGCTTCAGCGGAAACAACGCGGTCGCCGGATCATAGAACAGCGCCGCCAGCTTCAGATCGAGTTCGGGGAAAATGCCGAACAGCAACCCGATGACGAGCGCCAGCCCGAGCGCGATAAGAAGTCCGGTCCGGTTCATGGCGCGGGGTTTAGCCGACGCGATGGGGGATGGGAAGACTTTACGGCTGCGGCCGCGAATGCGCCGGCAGCGGCGGTGGCGGCCGCAACGGCGGCGGCGGCGCACGCCAGGCACCCGCGTTGCGGCCGGCGATCAGCCAATAGACCAGGCCTGCGACAATCCCGGCCCCGGTCAGGATTTCGAGATGGCGGCGAATGATGCCGTCGAATTTCATTGTCTCTGGATCGAACGGGATCAGCCCGAGATAGCAGGCCGCACCGACCAGCGCGCCGCCGATCGCATAGGCCAGCACGCTGCGGATATAAAATGCTTCCGTGATCAGAACCACGATCAACGCCGGCAACAGCGCAAAGCCGGAGATGAAGATGAAGCCGAAGCCAAGCACGACATTGATCGCGCCTTGATCGATCGGCCCGGAACCGAGATCGCTGAATTCGGGATACAGCACCGCCCCGACCACGATCATCCCCGCCGCCAGACAGGCGAACAGGAATGCGAACAGGATGACGAAGAGGCGGCCGATCAGCGCCATGCAGCAAGATCCATCAACATGGGCTCGAACCTCTCAACAGTCATGCCCGGGCTTAGCCGTCTGAAGGACGGCGTCGCTTCCGCTCGCCTATGACCCGGGCATCCACGACTTGCTTTGTCGGAACCCCGTAAGACGTGGATGGCCGGGACAAGCCCGGCCATGACGAAGTCCGAATTCGTTTCAGTCCGTCATCGCCATCGCGCGCAGCGCCTGACGCTCGCGCGCGGACAATTTCTCGGTCTCCGATTTCAACTGGCCGCAGGCGGCGAGGATGTCGCGACCGCGCGGCGTGCGCACCGGCGAGGAATAGCCGGCGTTGAAAATATACTCGGAGAATTTTTCGATCTGGTCCCAGTCCGAGCACTCATATTTGGTGTCCGGCCACGGGTTGAACGGAATGAGATTGATTTTCGCCGGAATACCCTTGAGCATTTTCACCAACAGCTTGGCGTCATCCATGGAATCATTGACGCCCTTGAGCATCACATATTCGAAGGTGATGCGCCGCGCGTTCGACGAGCCCGGATAATCGCGGCAGGCCTGCAGCAATTCGGCGATCGGATATTTGCGGTTGAGCGGCACCAGCTCGTTGCGCAGTTCGTCGCGCACCGCATGCAGCGAGATCGCCAGCATGACGCCCATTTCGTCGCCGGCGCGGACGATGTTGGGCACCACGCCCGAGGTCGACAGCGTGATACGGCGGCGGGAAATGCCGATGCCTTCATTGTCGGCGACGATCAACAGCGCATCGCGCACCGCGTCGAAATTATAGAGCGGCTCGCCCATGCCCATCATCACCACATTGGTGACGAGGCGGCTGCCGGTCGGGGTCTCGCGATCGGCCCAGTCGTTGAGACGGTCGCGCGCCACCATGATCTGGCCGACGATTTCGCCCGCGGTGAGGTTCCGCACCAGCCGCTGCGTGCCGGTGTGGCAGAACGAACAGGTCAGCGTGCAGCCGACCTGCGAGGAAACGCACAGCGTGCCGCGATCGGTTTCGGGAATGTAGACGCACTCGACTTCATGCGCCTTCTGATGGTCATTGCCGCTCGGCAGCCGCAGCAGCCATTTGCGGGTGCCGTCGTTGGAAACCTGCTCGGCGACCACTTCCGGGCGATCGACGGTGAAATGCTGGACGAGCTGGGCGCGCATATCCTTGGAAATGCTGGTCATCGCGTCGAAGTCTTTGGCGCCGCGAACATACATCCAGTGCCAGAGCTGCTGGGTGCGCATCTTGCGCTGCGCAGGCGCAACGCCGATCTCGCCAAGCCGGTCGGCGATCTCGGCGCGTGACAGCCCTATCAGCGACGGCTTGGCCGGCGGCACATAGGTTTCGAGCGGAATCTTCTCCAACGGGGCGTTAGCCCCGGAGCTGGCCGCGGTCGCGCTGGTCATGGTGTCGGTCATGGGCATCAAATAGGCCTTCCGGCGCCCGCTGGAAAGCCACGAAATGCATCAGATTCGGGCTAAAACGCCGTCTTTTGGCTTGCGCATGATCTGCGGGCAAACGCTACGTGTTTGTCCCGAGGGGAAAACCGGTGCCCACCCCGCATCAAGTGCGGGGCAGGCTTTTTCCGGATCATGCGCGCTTAACGCCGGCAATCCTGCGCCAATTTATCGAGCGCCTGCGACAGCCCCTTCAGCGAGAAGGTATCTGTTGTCTCGGTGCCCTTGGCCGATACGCCCTTGACGGTGACGTCGGCGGCCTTGCGCATGGCATCAACCATGCGCTCTTCCTCGGCGGCGTTCTTGATCCAGAGCCCGTCGCCCTGGGTGTACATCGCGTACGACGCACCGCCGACCTCGAGCGAGGATTCCGAACCCGGCTTCAGCGCGTAGCCGATCATGATCGAGACTTCGTTGGTGACTTTTTCCGCCGGGCGCGTCGAGACGAAGGCATAGGCCGGATCACGCGGACGGTTCGGCGGATTGGTCTTCGACGACGACGGTTTTGCCAGCGCGAAGCACACCTTCTTGCCGTTCGGCGTCGCGGTGTAGGCGCCCCAGGTTCCGAACTGGCCAATGAGCGTCGGCTCTGCGCCACCGGCGGCAGCCGCCGCGGCGGGCTCCGGCTTGGCGGCAGGTTTTGGCGCCGCCGCCGCGGGCTTGGCCGCGTCCTTGGCGCCCTTCGGCGCAGCACTCTGCGCCTGCGCAAGGCTTGTGGCCCCGCACAGCAACGCACTCATAACAAGGGATGTCAGTATCTGCCGCACGGACAACTGGTTCCCTCATTATTGTGACTGGAAGATGGCCCGCCAAAACGACTCAATGGCGTCGCGCCGCGAACGAGGGATAACCGGAAAACGCCTTTTTGGGAAGGCAGTTACGGGCGTTGCGGCCGCGGTGTCCACGGCCGCGTTGCACGCCGCGCGC
>JBOHIT010000764.1:0-2245 GCA_050726155.1 Bradyrhizobium sp. | reverse complement strand
TGAAGATCACCCACCCGCCTGCAGCCTTCGATTTGATCGCCGCCTCGAACTTGTCGACGGTCTCCTGGACGGTGTGTTTGCTCGGCTTCGTGATCAGGCCGCTATCGGCCAGGATCGGGGAAGAGGCCATCATGAGAACAATCGCAGCCGTGATCGCATGTCGTGAAATCACGTCGATGACTCCCTACCGTGGTAGCCGGACCAGCCCATAATCAGCTCAACGATTTCAGCAGTCCGGGCAGATCGGCCAAATTCCTGATTCGATAATCCGGCTCAAACCCGAGTTCATCCATCTGCATCCGGATCGCCTTGAACATCGTCAGCGGCGGCAACAGATCGTTTCTGGCGAACGCGAGCGACATTGCCTCCGTCGTCACCCGCTCGATCCATGCCACGCGCAGGCCGAAGGCCTTGGCGCCGCAGGCATCGAACGGATTGGATGAAACGAACAGGACGTCGGCCGGTGTGACACCGAGATTCGATTCGATCAGTGCATAGGCTTCCGGACTGGGCTTGAAGATGCGCCTGGAATCGATGCTGATCGTGGCATCCAGAACGCGGTCGAGCCCGCTGTTGCGCACCAGCGTGGTGAGCATGTCGGTGCTGCCGTTGGACAGGATCGCAAGCTTCCGATCCTTCATCGCCGCCAGCGCCGCCTCGGCATCCGGATACAGATCGAGGTGGACGTACTTGTCCATGATCCGCTCGAACACGGTGGCATTGTTCTTCAGTCCGAGGCATCGCAGCGTGTAGGCCAGGGAGTCGCGGGTGATGGTCGAGAAATCCTCATAGCGTCGCATCAGCGATCGCAGCCAAGTGTATTCCAGCTGCTTCAGGCGCCAGATCTGCGTGATGACTTCACCATAGCCGGGATACGCTTCGTCGGTGATCGCGGCCACCGACTGGATATCGTAGAGCGTGCCATAGGCGTCGAATACGAGAGCTTTGATCGTCACGATTTATTCTTCTCTTTTCTTTGGCGGCAAGGCCGGCGTTTGGTGTGGTTCGTGGCCTTGGCCGTGTTGGCTGAATTATTTTGGTACTACGCCAGTGTGAACCTGAAGCAGAAACGCGTCAAAGCGCTGCTCGTTATCCTTATCGCGTCCCCACATCAGCGAGCCGAGGATGGCGCCGAGAAAGCCAAGAGGCAGCGATACCACGGTCGGGTTGACGAGCGGCCACAATGCATCGGCGCCGCGCATCGCCGGCCCGATCATGGCCAGCACCACCGACGACACGAGGCCGACCACCATGCCGCCGACCACGCCGCCGGTGTTGAACCTGCGCCAGAACAGCGACAGGATCAGCACTGGAAAATTGGCGCTGGCGGCAACGCAGATCGCAAGGATCACCAGCACGGCCACATTGACCCCCTGGGCGAGGATGCCGAGTGCAATGGCCAGCACACCGATTACGACGGCGGAAATGCGGGCGATCAATACTTCCCGCTTGCCGTCGACCTGCCCGCGCTTGAGCCAGTTGACGTAGAAGTCGTGGGCAATGGCGCTTGATGTCGAGAGCGTCAAGGCCGAAACCACCGCGAGGATGGTCGCGACCGCGACCGCGGCAACGAAGCCGAGCATCAGGTCGCCGCCGAAGGTGCCGTTGCCGCCACCGAGATACTGCGCGAGCAGCGGCAGCGTCAGATTGCCGCCTTTGTCGGCCGCGCGGATCGCATCCTGCCCGACGAAGTTCGCGGCCGCCAGCCCGAACAGCGTGGTGGCTGCGAAGAACGCGCCGGCCAAAAACATCACCCACACCACCGAGCGTCGTGCAGTCTTGGCATCCGGCACCGTGTAAAACCGCGTCATGACGTGAGGCAATCCGGCGAGACCAAGCACGTAGCCGAGCCCGAGGGATATCTGGTCGAACGGGTTCTTGAGGTAGTTGCCGGGCAGCAGATATTTTGCGGTGTATTTTTGCTCCGCATCCGCAAACAATGTCAGCGGATTGAAGTGCACGAGCGACAGGATCATCACCAGGATGATCGCGCCCGCGCTGAGCATCAGCACGGCCTTGACGATTTGCACCCATGTGGTCGCCAGCATGCCACCGAAGGCGACATAGATGATCATGCTGACGCCGACGAAGATCACCGCCCAGTCATACGAGATTCCGGTCAGCAACCGCACCAGCACGCCGGCTCCGGCCATCTGCGGCATCAGATAGGCGAAGTTGACGACGACCGTTCCGGCGATCGCGGCCAGCAGTGACGTCCGCGTTTGCATCCGGCTGCGAATGATGT
>JBOHIT010000763.1:0-15666 GCA_050726155.1 Bradyrhizobium sp. | reverse complement strand
CCACCGAGCAAGACAGAGCGGCGATGCAGCATGCAAAAGCCCCGTTTGACGGCGGTCCGCCATCACGTGCAAATGCTAATTCAGCACAATCCCGGCCGCCAGAGCGCGAACATTAAATCGCGACAATGTCGGTGAGGCATTGCTGCGTCACCGTCATGCGCGCCGCGATATGCGCGGGCTCCTTGCAGTCCATGTTCATCGCGAACACGGTCCGCGAACTGCCCTTCTCGACCCAGCCGACCATCCAGCCCAGTGACGGCTTGCCCTGCTCGGCGCCCAGCAAACCGCTTTTGGCGCGGATGACAGCGTCGCCGACTTTGGTGGCCGGCAAAATGTTACACGTCAGCTCCTGGCTGCGCTTGCCGACCGGCAGCACGCCGCGCCGCAACCGGTCGACAAAATCGATCTGCTGGACGGGATCGATGCGCAGGTTTCCGGTGAGCCAGAACTGGTCGATGCCGCCGCCGATGTCGCGGTTGCCATACTCGAACAGGTCGAGATATTTCTGCATCCGCTCAGCGCCGATGCGCCGGGCGATCTCCTGATAGACCGGCACGGCCGAGGCCGCGATCGCCGAGCGCAGCGTGTGGTCCTTGTTCCAGGCCTCGATGCTTCGGGTCACGCCGTCCCACTTGAAGACGTCCTTGTCCGGGTCCTCGACCACGCCGGTCTCCAGCGCAATGATCGAATTCGGAATCTTGAAGGTCGACGCCGGCAGCTTGGCCTCGCCGGAGCGCACCTTGTCGCTGGCGATCATCAGATAGTCGTCGGTCTTGTAGCCGATGAAGGTGCCGACTGTGCCCAGGTCGAAAAACCGTTTCGCAAGATCATCGCGAAACTCGCTGCGCTGGTAGGAGACGCTGGCGAAGCTGCGCGAGGGTGCGAGGCTCGCGGCGGCGAGAAGTCCGAGCGCATGGCGGCGATTGATCACGGGAAATATCCGAAAACGGTTGAGGTTGAGCGGCGGAAGATGCGGCTGGCATCGTGGAAAAACTATGGCGAGAATTACCGAATTCGCCCGGTCAGCCGAAGCACGAAAATCAGCACTTCGGCGACCGCCTTGTAGAGCTCTTCCGGGATTTCGTCGCCGATCTCGACATGGGACAGCGCGCCCGCCAGCACCTCGTTTTCTTCGATCGGGATATCGTGGGCCTTGGCGAGTTCGATGATCCTGGCGCCGATGGTGCCCTTGCCCTTGGCGACAACCCGGGGCGCGCCGGTCTTGTCGTAATGCAGCGCTACCGCAAGCTGGTTCCGGACTTCGACGCTCATAGCGCGCGATCCAGGAAATGCCCGGCCTTGGCGGGCGCGGCCTGCGGCGGCGCGCCGTCGCGGATCACGATCTCGCCGGGCTGCAATTCGGCACGGGCTAGCGCCTGGCTCAAATCGGCGGCGCCGGCGCGCAGTTGGGCTGCGGTCGCGGGCCGCTCGGCCCACATCCGTACCGAGGTTTTTTCGCCGACCAGCGACACCAGCGCGTGGATCGGTCCGGTCGGCTCGACATCGAGCGAAAACCGCGCGCGCCACACCCGCTTGGCGGCCTCGACTTCGCCGGCGCTGCCGTCGCGGGAAATCTCGAATTGCGCCATCGCCGTGCCCTGTGGCGTCACGAACGGAATTTCAAAATTCCAGCGCGGCGTCGTCGCGTCGACTTTTGGACCTGAAGCATCGATGCGGTCCGGCAGCGAGGCGACCTGCAGCAGCGTCTGCCGGGCAATCGCGGCATCGGTGTCGTCGAGCAAATGATGCGCCGTGGTGGCGAGCGGCGCGTCCGCCAGAATCGAGGGCGCGGCGATCGGCTGCGCCGTCGGCGCCGCGCCGCGAAACGGCGGTGGCGGCGTGTTGGTGTGAACGGTGATGTCATCGCCGAGAGCAGCCCTCGGCATTGCCGCCAATCGCACGGGATTGCCGAGTTCCTGCAGGGCTTCCTGCAGCAGGTTCATGGTCGCGCCCGCGCTCGGCCCGGAATTAAGCGCCGCGGCGAGCGCACCCTGCAGCCCGCCGCGCGTTTGAACGACGTCTGGCGCGACGGCCAGCCGCGCCTGCGGCAGCAGGATTTCGTGCACCTCGAGATCGGCAGTCGCCAATGGCACGAGGCCTGGCGTGGCACTCGACGGGCCGGCCTGCGCCGGCGCCGGCTTCGCGGCCGTCGTTCCATCGGCGCCGAGCGCCGTTTGCAGCGTCTGGCGCAACACGATCAGCGCCGCCTTGAGATCGGGCACGCCCGACGACGGCACCGAACCTGTGGCCAGCGACGCCTCGAGAAAAATCCCGGATTTCTGGAACGCGGTTTTGATGTCGCCGCCGTCGAGGTTCTGGTCGAGGCTGGTCTGTTGCGCCAGCACCTGCGCGATCGCCTGCTGCAATTTCGGTGGCAGACTGCCGGAGGAAGCCGCCGCACCGAGATTGGCGAATAGCGGCGCAAGGCTCTCTTGTTCGGTCGCCGCAGCCTGCGTCGCGACCGAGACCGCCGCGCGTTCCACCGGCGTCAATACATTCCTGGAGGGAGCGATAATTGTCGGGCGGTTGGCCGAGGCATCGACCAGCGCTTCCGGCGACAACGTGACGGCATCACCGGCTTCGCCGCCCTGCCCGACCAGTGCAAGCCGGATCCCGTCCTTGGTCTGCGATACCGCCAGCTGCAGCGCCTGGCCTTCATGCAGCGGGATTTCCGTGAGCACATCGATCGAGAGTGCGGCGATCGCGATCCGCACCAGGTTGGCGTCGAGCACCTTCAGGACCTGCGCATTGACGACGCTGCCCGGCGCCAGCACGAGATCGGGCGCAACGCTGCCCACCTCTTTGGCGGCAAGCACCGGAAGCACTGGATTGATGGAAATCGCCATATCGGAGGTCTCGCCAGGGCATCAGGCTACCCCGGCGTCGTAAACCCCTCGTTAACCCACCACTCGATTCAGGGCTTCAGGGCCTTCAGAATGGTCACCGCGGCGGTGTAATCGACCAGCCGGGCCGCTCTGCGCGCCGCGACTTCCTCGTCGATGCCCCATTTTTCGATGTTCCAGTCCTCGTCGACATGGGCGGCGGCCCAGACCTCGTCGGCGTTGCGCACACCGTGAAACAGCGCCAGCGCCAGCAGCGCCGAGCCCGTCAGCGTCGTCACCACATGCAATGCGGCGACCGACCAGGGGTCGGCGGGAAACACCGCGCGGGCCGCCTTGATCGCGGGCTCCGGCTGGGCGACGTGCACGATCCCCTCGGCCAGGATGAAATGCGCGCCGAGTTCATTCGCCGCCCAGAATACCACGGGGTCCCAATGCGCGGCCTCTTTCGCCACCAGCGCTTCGGGATGGCCGGCGCGGTAGAACAACAAATCGGTGCCGAGATATTTCGCGACATCGTCGGCCACCACATCGACACGATCGACCACCCCTTCGCCGACGCTGTTGGCAAAACGCGTCAGCGGCATCGTCAGGGGATTGATCACCTCGACTTGCGCATTCCACTCCGCCGCGATCGCGTCCGCGATCGTGCGGTTGGGCGCGACGACATGGCGGCCTGAGGGCGTGCGGATCGGCTTGCCGTCGAGCGTGACGGCAAAGCCGCCCTCCGCCTCGGCGACGCCGGCATCGGTATAAAAACGCTTGCGCCGCGGCACGCGCGTCGCGCGCCGCACTGCCTCCTCGGGGTCGAACGGAGATTGGCCGGCGACTTCGTCGAATAGTTCACGCATGCGCGTCTTATAGCGTTTCTGGGTGAAATGGACACCGGTTCATGCCAAAAAACCCGTCAATTCGAGCCGCGCGCAAGGCTTTCGCTCCGGCTCATTTGCCGTCAAAATAGCGCCGGTGAAACCAGGATAAGGCCCAGGCGCCCGTGAAATTCCTTGCTGCGATCGTGATGTTCATAGCCGGCCTCGCCGCCATGCCCGCGCAGGCCGGGTTCCGCTCGCCGGAATCCTTGGTCCGCAACGTCTATGCCTACTACGGCAAGGGCTCGGCGGACCTCTCGAAGGGATTGCCGCGCAGCGCCGAGATCGCGGAACAGTTCTTCGACCGCAGCCTGCGCAGCGCGTGGATTGCGCCGCGCGAGGCGCCCTACGATTTCCTGGTGCAAAGCCCGACCTGGAAGATTGGCCCGGTCACGACCAAAGTCCTGCGCACGGAATTCGACAAGACCTACGTCACCGCCAGCTTCGACAATAACGGCAAGGCCGTTACGCTGAACTTCATCGCCGTCAAGGGGACTGACGGCTGGGTGATCTCGGATATCGAAAGCCCGCACGACTCACTGCGGCTGTTTCTGGCGCAGTTCAAGCGCTGATCGCGACGGCTACTCTTCCGGCGCGTTCTCGATCGGATCGAACCGGTCGGCTTCCAGCGCGAGCAGGTTCCAGGACTGCAGCATATGCGGCGGCAATGGTGCGGTCGCATCGATCACGCCGCCACGCGGATGCGGGATCACGATCCGGCGCGCCAGCAAATGCAGCCGCTTCTGCAGGCCGCCCGGCAATTCCCAGTTTTCCTTGTTGAAGTATTTGGGATCGCCGACGATGGCGTGATCGATATGGGCCATATGCGCGCGCAATTGATGCGTGCGCCCCGTTACCGGCTTCAGCGACACCCAGGCGAGCTTCTGCGCCGACGCCTCGACGACCGCATAATAGGTCACGGCGTGGCTGGCGCCTTCATCGCCATGCTTGGCGACGCGCATGATGGTGTCGTCCTCGCTCTCTTCCTTGGCGAGATACGTCGAGATGCGGCCCTGCTTCGGCTTCGGCACGCCCGCCACCAGCGCCCAGTAGATTTTTCGCGCGGAGCGATGGCGGAACGATCCGGTCAGCGCGGTAGCGGCGAAGCGGGTTTTCGCAATTAACAAGCAGCCTGACGTTTCCCGATCGAGCCGATGCACCAGCCGCGGTTTCTGCCCCTTGGCGTCGCGCATCACTTCCAGCATGTCGTCGACGTTGCGCGTGATGCCGGAGCCGCCCTGCACGGCGAGGCCCGCCGGTTTGTTCAGCACCATGACGTCGGCGTCCTCAAACAGGATCATGTCCTTGAGCGCCTGCAGCGTCTTGGTCGCCGCTTCCGAGAGCGCGCCGCCGACCTTGGGAGTATCGAGCTTGAGCGGCGGAATCCGGATGCTCTGCCCCTCCTCGATGCGGTCCTTGCTGTCGGCGCGCTTGCCGTTGACGCGCAGCTCGCCTTTGCGAACGATGCGCTGGATGTGGGAGAACGACAGGCCGGGAAAGCGCGCCTCGAGAAAGCGGTCGACGCGCATGTTGTTCTCGTCCGCGGTCACGACCACGGTCTGGACCTTGGTCGGCAGCGGCGGCGGTTCAACGACGACCTTCTCGGGCTCGGGAATGTACGGTTTTGGCGCACGGGGTGGCGAGGCCGCAAAACGCGCCGGCGGCTTGCCGCCCGGACGCTGGGCGGGCCGCTCGGCTTTCGAGCCCCGATACGGACGCGCGCCCTTGGGGCGATCGCCCGCCGGGCGGAGAGGTTTTTTGACGCGACGGCTCATGATAGCTGGCGGCTCCGGATGAGGCCGTTAGGTAGCCCAAATGCACCGAATCGTCACGGTAAATCAGGCCGTTGTACGGGTATTCGGCCGATCGGCTATAAATCGTCGTCGAGATCGGCCATGCTGGGCCGAACGCAGAAGAAACGCAACGAAACGAGGAGTATGGGGATGAAAGCAACGACATCGATGCTGGCCGTCGTCGCAGCGATCTGGGCGGGAACGGCGTCCGCGCAACAGCCACCGATGTCGGAAGACCTGGCGTGGAAACTGCTCGAAATCGGGCGGGTCATCGACGTGCCCAAGACCGCCGCGCTCTACGCCCCCATGCAGCAGAAAGAACCGTATGAGGGCGTCAAGGCCGAGCGCGACGTCAAATACGGCACGGCGGAACGCCATCTGCTCGATGTCTTCACGCCGGAGACCGGTTCTTCGGCCCGGCCGGTGCTGATCTTCATCCATGGCGGCGGCTTCACCGCCGGCAACAAGCGCAATCCCGGCAGCCCGTTCTACGACAACATCATGCTGTGGGCAGTGAAGAGCGGCTTTGTCGGCGTCAACGCCACCTATCGGCTGGCGCCACAATTCGTCTGGCCGGCCGGCGCCGAAGACCTTGCTGCCGTGGTGCAGTGGGTGACCGAGAACATCCGCGAGCGCGGCGGCGATCCAGCCAAAATCTTCCTGATGGGGCAATCCGCCGGCGCGGTGCATGTCGCCAACTACGTCTCGCACCCCGAGCTTCACAAAGTGAAGGGCGGCGGCCTTGCCGGGGCAATCATGGTATCGGGCCTCTACGACCTCACGGCCTCGCCGGTCGGAGATGCCGAGATTATCTATTTCGGTTCGGATCCCTCGCGCTATGCCGAACGATCGTCATTGCGTGGCCTGCTGGAGACGAAGATCCCGCTGATGGCGACAGCCGCCGAACTCGATCCGCCCCGCTTCATCGAACAATACGAACTGCTGAAACAGGCGACCTGCAAACGCGCCGGCGGTTGCGCGCGCACGTTCATGCTGCCGCAGCACAGCCACATATCGGAAGTGTATGCGATCAATACGCCTGATACGCGGCTAACCGATGAGATTGTGGAATTCATCAAGACGGGGAAGTGACTGTTCTCATTTGCACTGCGCGTCGTTTCGCAACCTGACGAGATCGACGCTGGCATTGGACGACGGCCGCTGCTTCATCGCGACATCAGCCGCCGCGCAGGCGGCGTCGCGGTCGCCGTTCTGGAAGCGGGCGTGGGCCAGGTTGATCCAGGCGTCGCCGAAGTCAGGCGTGTCCTTGACCGCCTGCTCCAGCACCGGCTGCGCCTCCTTCGGCCGCTTCGCGACCAGCAGCACGCGACCGTAGTCCGCATTCAGCATCTTCAACGGATTGGGTTGCTTGCCTGCAATGCGGAACAATTCTTCGGCAAAGTCGAGATCGCCGAAGCGAAGTTGGGCGATGGCCGCGAAGCCGTGATAAACTGCGCTCTGCTCGGGGGCGACGAGGAACGCCTGATTGAATCTCAGCACAGCTTCGGGATACTTGCCCGATCCAAGCGCCCGCCAGCCACGCTTGACCACTTCGTCCAGCGCCTTCTCGCGGGAGCCAGCCGCCTGCACCAATGCCTTGACGAACTTGTCATCTTCCTCGCGTTGCGCGTCGGTCTTGGCCGCGAAGCCGAAGAACGGCTGCTCCTTGCCTGGCACGGAGTACGTACGCTTGGTCACCTGCACACCGGGCGCGATTTCAACAGTGTCAGCCGACGCGGGATGAATGAACCCCACTGCGAGCAACGCAACCACGCCTGCCGCTGACGCGAGTGAAAACAGACGAACCATCATTCGGTATTGCCCCCGCCGCGCTCGCGCCGCAGCTTCGCCCAATAGTCCAGCCGCTTGCGGATTTCGCGCTCGAAGCCGCGGTCGGGCGGATCGTAAAATTTCTGGCGGCCCAGTGCTTCCGGGAAATAGTCCTGGCCGGAGAACGCATCGGGTGCGTCGTGGTCGTATTCGTAGCCGGAGCCATAGCCTTCCGATTTCATCAGCTTGGTCGGCGAATTCAGGATGTGTTTTGGCGGCAGCAGCGAACCGCCCTCCTTTGCCGCGCGCATCGCCGCGCCAAAGGCCTTGTAGGCGGCATTGGATTTCGGCGCGGTGGCGAGATAGATCACGGCCTGCGCAATCGCGAGCTCACCTTCGGGAGACCCGAGGAAATCATAGGCGTCCTTGGCGGCGTTGCAGATCGCCAGCGCCTGCGGATCGGCAAGGCCAATGTCCTCGACCGCCATGCGCACCACGCGCCGCGCCAGGAACAGCGGATCCTCGCCGGCGTCCATCATGCGCGCGAGGTAATACAGCGCCGCATCCGGGTCGGAGCCGCGCACCGCCTTATGCAGCGCCGAAATCAGATTATAATGGCCGTCGGCGGATTTGTCGTAGATCGGCGCGCGGCGCTGCAGGATGTCCTGTAGCTGCACGGCGTCGAAGGTTTCGCCCTTGCGCGCGGCGCGCCAGACTTCCTCGGCCAGCGTCAGCGCGGCGCGGCCGTCGCCATCGGCCATCCGCACCAGCACGGCGCGGGCCTCGGCATCGAGCGGCAGCTTTTTGCCTTCGATCTTTTCGGCATGCGCGTAGAGCTGCTCCACCGCGACCGGCGTGAGCGATTGAAACACCAGCACGCGCGCGCGCGACAGCAGCGCGGCGTTGAGCTCGAACGACGGATTTTCCGTGGTGGCGCCGACCAGCACCACCGTGCCGTCTTCCATCACGGGCAGAAACGAATCCTGCTGCGCGCGGTTGAAGCGATGCACCTCGTCGACGAACAGCAACGTGCCCTTGCCGGTCTCGCGGCGGGCACGCGCGGCGTCGAACACTTTCTTCAGATCGGCGACGCCGGAAAACACCGCGGAGATCTGTTCGAAATGCAGCTCGGTCGCGTCGGCCAAAAGCCGCGCCACCGTGGTCTTGCCGGTGCCGGGCGGGCCCCAGAACACCAATGAGCCCAGCGTTCGCGTTTCCAGCATCCGCGTCAGCGCGCCGTCGGGGCCGAGGATGTGATCCTGGCCGACGACATCGCCGAGCGATTGCGGGCGCAGCCGATCCGGCAGCGGACGCGGCGCATCCTGCTCCATCCCTGCCGCGGCAAAGAGGTTGGCAGCTTCGCGGGGCTGCTTCGGGCTCATCCGCCGAGCGTCACGTTGATCTGCTGGCCGCCGCGCACCACGGTGATGCGCCAGATCCGCGTCGAGGCCTTTGATGCCTTGTCGAGATCGCTGGTCTTGGCGATCTTCTGGTTGTTAACGGCCAGGATGATGTCGCCCTTCTGGAAGCCAACGCTGGCGGCCGTGCCGCCATCGGCAAGGTCGATCACGACGACGCCTTCGGTCGAGGTATCCAGACGGAGCTCATCGGCGACCGCCGGAGAAATGTTGACGACCTTGGCGCCCTGGAACGGCGAGCGCGCGGTCAGCACGATTTCATCGCGGTTGGTGTCGGGCGCAGTTTCCAGCGGCACGTTCAGTTTCACGGTCTTGCCACCGCGCTGCACGTCGATCTGGGCCGCGCCGCCGAGCGGACGGGTGGCGAAGCGATAGTCGAAGGCGTTGGGATCGTCGATCACCTGCCCCTCGATCGCCACGATCAGATCGGACAGTTTCAAGCCGGCCCGCGCCGCCGGACTGTTCGGCGCGACATTGGCGACCAGCGCGCCGGTCGGCAGCTTCAACCCCAGCGTCTCGGCGATCTCGGGCGTCACCGCTTGCAATTTCGCGCCGAGATACGGCCGCTTCACCGCCTTGCCGCCGCTCTTGGCGGAAGCCACCACGACCCGTACCATGTTGGCGGGAATCGCAAAGCCGATGCCCTGCGAGCCGCCGGAGCGCGAGAAGATCGCGGTGTTGATACCGGCAAGCTTGCCGGTCATGTCGACCAGCGCGCCGCCGGAATTGCCGGGGTTGATCGCCGCATCGGTCTGGATGAAGAACTGATAGTCGGTGATGCCGACTTGCGTGCGCGCCAGCGCGGAGATGATGCCATGCGTCACGGTCTGGCCGACACCAAAGGGATTGCCGATAGCGAGCACGACGTCACCGACCAGCAGTTCATCGGAATTGGCGAAATCGAGCGTGGTGAATTTCTCCTTGCTGTCCTTGATGCGCAGCACCGCCAGATCCGTTCGGCTGTCCTTGAGCACGATCTCGGCTTCGAATTCGCGCTTGTCGGCGAGCGAAATCTTGACCTGGTCGGCGCCCTCGATGACGTGGTTGTTGGTGACGACGAGGCCTGTTGCGTCGACCATCACGCCCGATCCGAGCGAGCGCTGCATCTGTTCGGGCTGCTGGCCGGGCACGCCGAAGAAGCGGCGGAAGATCGGATCGTCGAGCAACGGATTGCGGTTCTGCACGGTCTTGGCGGCGTAGACGTTGACCACCGCCGGCTGCACCCGCTGCACGATCGGCGCGTAGGACAGCCGCAGCTCGGCTCCCGACGACGGCACGCGGCGATCCTGCGCCAGCGCCGGCGTGGCGACGAACGCGGAAACCAGCAACAGGGCAAGAGAGCGAATCAGATTCATGCGCGAAATCCCGGAAATAGTAGCCTCTGATATAGATGCGAGGCGGCAACGAGAGAAGGTGAAGCGGTACACAAACACGCTAACTAGGCGGCGCGATCCGGCGCTTCGACGGTTTCGGGCGCTGGTCCGCAGGACAGCCGGTCCCGGTGGCTCTCGCCCCATGCTTTGAGCGTATCGATCACGGGCCGCAGGCTCTCGCCGATCTCCGAGAGCGTGTATTCGACCCGCGGCGGCACCTCGGCATAGACCTTGCGGATCACCAACTTGTCGTCCTCCAGCGCGCGGAGCTGCTTGGTCAACATGCGCTGGGTAATGCCGGGCATCCGCCGCCGCAACTCCCCAAATCGCTGCGTGCCGGACTGAAGGTGGAACAGGATCACGCCCTTCCACTTGCCGTCGATCAGATCGAGGGTGGCCTCCACGGCGCAGCCGGGCCGATGGGCAAAATTCCGCCGTTTCATGAGCGTTGTTCCAATAGTATCCAAACAGGGACTAGTTCCCTGAATTTACAGTACTTGCCAAATTGACGCTAGCGCGACAGTTAGGCTGAACGAGTTTTGGACAGCTAGGAGACATCGGAAATGAAGGCCGTCGGATACCAGAAATCGCTTCCCGTCGAGGACGCCAATTCGCTGATCGATTTCGAGACCGCCAAGCCGGAGCCGAAGGGCCGCGATATCCGCGTCGCAGTGAAGGCGATCTCGGCCAACCCGGTCGACTACAAGGTCCGCAAACGCGCGGCCCCACCGGAAGGCGAAACCAAAATCCTCGGCTACGACGCCGCGGGAGTCGTCGATGCCGTCGGTCCTGACGTCACGCTGTTCAAAGCGGGCGACGAAGTGTTCTACGCCGGCTCGATCCAGCGCCAGGGCACCAATTCGGAATTTCATCTGGTCGACGAGCGCATTGTCGGCAACAAGCCGAGATCGCTGTCATTCGCACAGGCCGCGGCCCTCCCCCTCACCTCGATCACGGCGTGGGAGTTGCTGTTCGACCGGCTCGGCGTGGTGCCGGGCAAGAGCGTCGATCCACGTACGCTGTTGATCATGGGCGGCGCCGGCGGCGTCGGCTCGATCCTGATCCAGCTGGCGCGGCGGCTCACCGGGCTCACGGTGGTGGCCTCGGCATCACGGCCGGAATCGCAGAAATGGTGCCTCGATCTCGGGGCGCATGCCGTGATCGATCATTCAAAGCCGCTCAAGGAGCAGATCGAGAAATTGAAGGTGCCGCCGCTGGCGCTGGTCGCGAGCCTCACCAATACCGACCAGCACTACAAGACGCTCGCGGAGATGATGGCGCCGCAGGGCAAGTTCGGCATGATCGACGATCCCCCGGAATTCACCTTCAGCGCGTTCAAGGGCAAGTCACTGTCGGTGCACTGGGAGTCGATGTTCACCCGCTCCTCGTTCCAGACGCCTGACATGATCGGCCAGCATCACCTCCTGAACGACGTCGCCGACCTCCTCGACAAGGGCGTGCTGCGCACCACGCTCGACCAGACTTTTGGCACGATCAACGCCACCAACCTCAAGCGCGCCCACGCGCTGCTGGAGTCGGGAAAATCGCGCGGCAAGATCGTGCTGGAGGGGTGGTAGGGTTCGTAGGGTGGGCAAAGGCGCTCTTGCGCCGTGCCCACCATCCATCCGAGACCAGCGTCGTGAATGGTGGGCACGCTTCGCTTTGCCCACCCTACTCACGTCACGCGATGGTCTGAACGATACCGCCTTCGGCACGGAGTGCTGCGCCGTTGGTGACGGACGCTTCCTTTGAGCTGACATAGACCACCATGTTGGCGATCTCTTCGACGCTGGCAAAGCGCTCGACCAGCGATGTCGGGCGATGCTGCTTGACGAAGCGCGCCGCGGCCTCCTCGACCGACTGGCCGTTCTGTTTTGCCAGATCCTTGACGAAGGTCTCGACGCCCTCCGACATCGTCGGCCCCGGCAACACCGAATTCACCGTCACCGCGGTGCCGCGGGTCAGTTCGGCAAGGCCGCGGGCGACCGCGAGCTGCGCGGTCTTGGTCATGCCGTAATGGATCATCTCCTTGGGAATATTCAGCCCGGATTCCGACGAGATGAAAACGATGCGGCCCCAGTTGCGCTTCAGCATGCCCTGCATGTAGCCGCGCGACAGTCGGACGCCTGACATCACATTGACTTCATAGAAGCGGCTCCAGTCCTCGTCGGGAATATCGAAGAACTCCTTGGGCTCGAATATCCCGGCGTTGTTGATCAGAATGTCGACATCAGGCAGCGCGGCCAGCAGCGCCTTGCACCCTTCCGCGGTCGAGACGTCGGCGGCCACGCCGCGGACCTTGGCGCCGGGCACCGCCTTGATGATGGCGGCGACCGCGGCATCGACCTTGCCCTGTGTGCGGCCATTGACCACCACGCCGGCGCCGGTTGCCGCGAGGCCCTTGGCGATGGCGTGGCCGATGCCGGCCGTCGAACCCGTGACCAGCGCGGTCTTTCCCGAAAGATCGATGTTCATTGAAATTTCTCCATCATTGATGACGGAGATATTGGAAGCGGCGCGGCCAACCGCAATCGGCGCTCACCTGCAGGTGATGCCCAATAAAGAAGCGGCGCCCGGAGGCGCCGCTTTTGGAAACTGATTCGGAAAACCTTACGCCGCTTCGGCGGACTTTTCCTGCACCGGACCGGAGTCCTTGCCCTTGGCATCAACGTCGCGGTCGACGAATTCGATCACGGCCATCGGGGCGTTGTCGCCGTAGCGGAAGCCGGCCTTGATGATGCGGGTGTAGCCGCCCTGGCGGTCCTTGTAGCGGGACGCCAGCACGTCGAACAGCTTGCGGACCTGATCCTTGTCGCGCATTTCCGAGATCGCCTGGCGGCGCATCGCGAGACCGCCCTTCTTGCCGAGGGTAACGAGCTTCTCGACGATCGGACGCAATTCCTTAGCCTTGGGCAGCGTGGTGACGATCTGCTCGTGCTTGATCAGCGCGGCGCACATGTTGGCGAACATCGCTTTGCGATGCTCGGCGGTGCGGTTGAGCTTCCGATGAACCTTGCCGTGACGCATGTTGAATTCCTCAATACTTGATCTGTCGCGACGGTTCGTCGGACGTGTTGCTCAGGTGGGCCGCCTGCGTTCGCCCCAGTCATTCCGGACGTCGCGAAGCGGCGATCCGGAATCTCGAGATTCCGGGTTCGATGCTTGCGCATCGCCCCGGAATGACGAAATCAATAATGGTCTTCGAAGCGCTTGGCCAACTCGTCGATATTCTCCGGCGGCCAACCGGGCACTTCCATGCCGAGATGCAGACCCATCTGGGCCAGCACTTCCTTGATCTCGTTCAGCGACTTGCGGCCGAAGTTCGGGGTGCGAAGCATTTCCGCTTCCGACTTCTGCACGAGGTCGCCGATGTAAACGATGTTGTCGTTCTTCAGGCAGTTTGCCGAACGCACCGACAGTTCGAGCTCGTCGACCTTCTTGAGGAACGCCGGGTTGAACGCGAGATCGGGAATGATCTCCTGCGCCACTTCCTTGCGCGGCTCTTCGAAGTTCACGAACACGTTGAGCTGGTCCTGCAGGATGCGGGCGGCATAGGCCACCGCGTCGTCCGGCGTGATCGCGCCGTTGGTCTCGATCGTCATGGTCAGCTTGTCGTAGTCGAGGATCTGGCCTTCGCGGGTGTTCTCGACCTTGTAGGAGACCTTGCGGACCGGGGAGAACAGGCTGTCGACCGGGATCAGGCCGATCGGCGCGTCTTCCGGACGGTTACGCTCGGCGGCGACGTAGCCCTTGCCGGCGGCAACCGTGAATTCCATGCGGATTTCCGCGCCCTCGTCGAGCGTGCAGATCTGCAGGTCGGGATTGAGCACCACGACATCGCCGACGGTCTGGATGTCGCCGGCGGTGACGACGCCCGGGCCCTGCTTCTTCACGACCATGCGCTTGGGGCCTTCGCCCTGCATCTTGATCGAGATGTCCTTGATGTTGAGCACGATGTCGGTGACGTCCTCGCGAACGCCCGCGATCGAGGAGAACTCGTGCAGCACGCCGTCGATGTGCACCGACTGCACCGCAGCACCCTGCAGCGACGACAGCAGGATGCGGCGCAGCGCGTTACCGAGGGTCTGGCCGAAGCCGCGCTCGAGCGGTTCTGCGACCACGGTCGCGAACCGGGTCGCATCGGTGCCCGGCGTTACCTGCAGCTTGTTCGGTCGAATGAGTTCTTGCCAATTTTTCTGGATCGTCACTGTGTCACCCATGTGTCAGTCCTTTGGGCCAGTCGATTGCCCGCAACTGACGTTGGAGATCGCGGATCAGTCCGCGCTTGCCATTCCAAAACAATTGCGGGCGGAAAACCGCCCGCAATCGAATATCAAACCCGCCGGCGCTTGCGCGGACGGCAGCCATTGTGCGGGATCGTCGTCACGTCGCGGATCGATGTGACGGTGAAGCCCGCCGCCTGCAGCGCGCGAAGCGCCGACTCACGGCCCGAACCGGGGCCTGCAACTTCCACTTCCAGCGTGCGCATGCCGTGTTCCTGCGCCTTCTTGGAAACGTCTTCGGCCGCGACCTGTGCGGCATAGGGGGTCGACTTGCGCGAGCCCTTGAAACCCATCGTGCCGGCCGACGACCAGGCAATGGTATTGCCCTGCGCGTCGGTGATGGTGATGGTCGTGTTGTTGAACGACGAATTCACGTGCGCGATGCCGGAGGCGATGTTCTTGCGTTCGCGGCGACGTACGCGGGTGGCTTCCTTGCCCATTCCAAAACCTTTCCTGTGATCTCAAACGCCGCCGTAGTGCCAGCAGCTACACCTAAAACGCGAGAAGCGGACGAATCAGCTGCGAACCGGAATTCGCCGCCCCTCGCCCGCTGTTCGCGAACTTATTTCTTCTTGCCGGCGATCGACTTGGCCGGACCTTTGCGCGTGCGCGCATTGGTGTGGGTACGCTGACCGCGCACCGGCAGGCCGCGACGATGACGCAGGCCGCGATAGCAGCCGAGGTCCATCAGACGCTTGATGTTGATGCCGACTTCACGACGAAGATCGCCCTCGACCAGATAGTCGCGGTCGATGACTTCGCGGATCTGCAGAACTTCCTGATCGCTGAGCTGGCTGACGCGGCGCTCGGCCGGGATCTTCACCTTCTCGATGATCTCGGCAGCGTTCTTCTGGCCGATGCCATGGATGTACTGGAGCGCGATCAGCACGCGCTTGTTGGTCGGGATATTCACGCCGGCAATACGGGCCACGGACTTCTCTCCTGTCGCCGATCCCTCGCGGACCGGACCATGTTCTTTGCTAACTCGGGCAGGTGTTCACAAACGCGAACACGACGCCCGTCCCCTCAGATTCTTTGGGGCCCGGCATCGTCTGAAACTATCCGACTTGGATGCGGGGCTTATTAAAGGATTCAACTCGGTTTCGTCAACCGTCTCTATCGTTTAGCTCGCTTTTTCGTCACCTTTTTCACGGCCTTCTTGGTGGCCTTTTTGGCGGTCTTTTTGCCCGCTTTCTTGGCAGTTTTCTTGGCGACTTTCTTGGTCGCCTTCTTGGCCTTTTTAGGCCCCTTGGAAGCCGCCTTGGCGGCCTTTGGAGCGGTTTTGGCGGCCTTCTTGGCGGTTTTGGCAGCCTTTTTGCC
>JBOHIT010000762.1:0-23913 GCA_050726155.1 Bradyrhizobium sp. | reverse complement strand
GCCCAGGGTGGACGAAGCAGACCGAGTGCGCGCACGTCCAGCGACCATTGCCCGAACGGACTAGATCGGGAATAGCTCGCCCCTCCGATTGCCTTGGAGATCGAGAGCAGGGAAGCCTCGGCGAGCTCGGCGATGGCGAGCTTGCCGCGCTGGACGCCGGGTGACGCTGCACCGCTCTCGATCGCGCGTGCCATGCCTTCGAACGCCTGCTGCGCCAGCCAGATGTCGTTGACGGCCTTGGTCCAGCTCACCCGTTCGAATGCTGACATTCGCTCCGCGCGCGGCTGCAGACGCCGCCGGCCTTCGGCCAGCGCTGCATCGAGGATGCCCATGATCACGGAGGAGAACATGTAGGCAATAACCGGCAACACCCGGGGCACCAGCTTGATGGCGCCGCCGAGTTGGGCGTGCCGCTCGACCGCGACACGGTCGTAGCGAAACGCGTGGCTCTGCGTCGCGGCCATTCCGTGACCGTCCCACGCGCTTACCAGTGTGGCGCCGCGTGAGCCGTCCCATGGCAGTTCGCTGGTATCGAGCAGGAAGATATCCGGCGTCGTCTCTCCCTTAGGGACTGCAACGGTCATCATGAAGGAGGTCACGCCCGACCCGCTGCCCATCTGCTTGTCGCCGGTCAGGCACCAGGCGCCATCGCTTCCTTTTTCCGCGGTCGCGCGTGTCGCCATCAGGTCGCCGCCGCCGCCCGGTTCGGACGAGATGGTGCCAAACCAATGCCCCGCCTTCGCCGCGGTCAGCACGCGGTCACGCTGCACGCGCCAGGCGTTCGGGTCGACGGGCGGCTCGACCGGCTCCTCAAGCCACAGTGCCAGCACGGTGGGATGCATGGTCGCCACCAACGCCACCGATGGATCGACCCGGGCGAGGGTGCGAAATATCGCACCGGTCGGGCGCGTTGACCGCGCTGCGCTCTGCCACACCCCTCCCATCTCCTCCGGCACCCCGGTCAGGGTCAGGCCGGCCTCCCGCAGCGTCGCAAAATCGGCCTTGTCGAGCGCGCTCCGTTCCAGCCTTGCCGCCATGTTAGACGACCATCCGGCTGCGACCGCCGCGGTATTTTTCTGCACCAAGGTGATGTCCATACTAATCCCCCGTCCGCGACCATCATCGTAATCCCTGGTATGCCGGGCAACCAGTGCATTCGCACGAGAATGCCGGCTCTTGGTGCAAGGCGGCTGTTCGCAGGAGGGGCCACGCCGAAGGCGTTTCTCGGATGCGTCACGACGAGGCGACTCGTCTCCGATGCTTAGGCAATTTCTCAGCTTGGTTCGAACGACTGCCAGAGACGGTTCGCCGATCCGTAGGCTGGATGGATCAAAAAATTGACACTGGGCCGAATGGCGGCTGTTGGCGCAAAGCTGCCGTTGACCATCGGACTTTGGATCCGGTTGGTTCCCGTGCGCTGGACCTAGCCCAAACTTGCCCACGATGGATTGGAGCGAGAGTTCAGCATTTTCAGACGGTTATAGGGCGGCGTGTGCGCGACGTGTGCACCGGAAAATCAAGAAAAAAATCAATAATTCAATGCCGCCGTCACCCGCATGACCGGCCAAACCCCGCCGATGTCACAGAGCGCGATCATCAGCGCGGCTTCCGGCGTCCACTGGCTTTTGATAGCCACGCCCTACCGCTAGAGAGAGCACTGCTTCGCCGCGCGGCGAACCACATAGCCAATACTTGATTTCGGCGCTTGGGAACAACCTGCATAGGCGATCGGCCCAACCTCTCTACCGTTGCGCAATATGAGCAATGATTTTACGTGCCCTCGATGCGCCAAGCGTCGGGGTTCCGATCAAATCCACTATCAGCTCGTGAAATTGTCAACTCCGAAGCTCCATCCGATTCGTGAACAACAAACTTCATCGAAGCACTGGCAGATGAGAGCTCGCTTCTTTGATCACAAGCGTATCGGCGAATCGCCATCGAGCAGAGCGTGTCTCAGATCTGAGCACTTCCCCCATCGACGAAGATTTCGCTTCCGGTTATGTAGCTGCTATCGTCCGAAGCAAGGAAGAGGGCCGCCCGGGCCACCTCGTCAGGTTGAGCGAGCCGCCTCAGAGGTGTCGTCGATACCACGTAATTCACCATCTCTCGATTTACCTCTTCGGACGGCGCTAGGCCGTGCCACCCGGGCGTGGAGGTGTTGCCTGGGACCAGAACGTTGACCCTGATCGCCCGGCCCGCGAGATCCAGAATCCAGGTTCGCGCAAAGTTGCGGATTGCAGCTTTGCTCGCGCTGTACACACTGAAAGCAGGAGTACCGGTCGTGCCCGTCGTGGATCCGGTCAGAATGATGGAGGCGCCGTTGTTCAGGAGCGGCAACGCCTTCTGAACGGTGAATAGCGTTCCTCGCACGTTGATCGAAAATATCCTGTCGAAGTGTTCTTCGGTAATGGCGCCGAGAGGCGCAAAATCTCCGACCCCGGCGTTGGCGAATAGGATGTCGATGACACCGGCTTCCACGCCGATCACTTCGTACACGCGATCCAAGTCCGCAAGGTTCGAAATGTCTGCTTGTATCCACGTTGCCAAGTGGCCGATTTCGGCAACCGCGTCTTCGAGTTCTTTCCTGCGCCGGCCAGTAATGAACACCAGCGCTCCTTCCTGAGCAAACAGTTTGGCGCTCGCCAATCCGATGCCGCTGCTTCCTCCCGACACTAAAGCGACTTTCCCAGACAGTTTACCCATCACAAATCTCCCACTGCGCGAGCCGTTGACGCACCCGGCCTATCTGAAAGCTATCCGAGCGATGCGCTATCGTACGATGGTGTCGCCGATACCTTCGTGTAGGAGACGCGCGTCGCATAGGAGCGCTTGAGGCGAGCATCGGAAGCGAACTCGATCGCCGTCCGATACCAAAGTGCCGCCGATACCATCGTGCAATGGATTATCCGATCGAGCCCGAACATTTTCTGCAGGCGGGCATCGTCGCTTCGATGCCATTCAGGGCAAACACGATGGTCAGTCAAGAAAACGTCGGTAGGTCGATCGGTGGACCTGATCACGCGTCCTCAACCGAGCCGCGGTTGTACGCGGGTAAAAGCCAAGACTCGGGACCGGCGGAAGGAATCCAACTCTCGTTCACGCAAGGCGAGTTTCAGGTCGATGTCATAAGCGATGGCTACATCGCGGTGCCCGGCGACGTCTTCGCTCCGGGCGTCACTAACGAAGCGCGGCAAGACGTGCTCAAGCGGTTAGAGACGTATGGTGGCGTTGTTCACGCTCCGGCGAACATTCCGATGCTGCGGTCCCGAAGCGATGTCATACTGTTCGACGTCGGTGCGGGTAGGGGCTACCAAGCTACGGATGGCCTGCTCCAGAACAATCTGGAAGCATTCGGCATAGACGAGCGGGCGATCACGAAGATTGTGTTCACCCACGCTCACCCGGACCATATTGCAGCGACTTTGACGGATTCCGGCGGCCTGAGATTTCCGAATGCAACCTATTTCGTCGGTGCGACCGAGTGGGATTTCTGGATGGATCCGGATTTCTTCACGAACATGCCGGCGGCGTTGCACGATTTCGGCCGAAGCGCACAACGGGACCTGGCGGCTATCGAGCATCGCATGGTCCTCCTGCGCAACGGCGACGACGTCGTCAGCGGCATCCGTGCAGTCGGAACGCCGGGACACACCCCAGGCCATCTCTCTTTCGAGATATCCGGCGGCGATGGGCTCTTAATCACGGCTGATGCCGCAACCAGCGAAGTCGTAGCGTTCGAGCATCCCGATTGGAAGTTCGGCTACGACGTGGATGCCGAGCTTGCGATCAAATCCAGAAAGAGACTGCTCGACCAGGCAGCACACGATAGAAGCAAGCTCTTGGGCTTTCATTGGCGCTATCCCGGCGTCGGCTTCGCTCAGGCAACTGGTGGCGCCTATCGCTTCATCCCCGCATAAACCTTGAAGATCGGAAAGCACATGGTGACTCGAATTCGATCGCAGAATGCTCCCGTGTCCCGCCGTAACGTGCTGACAGGCATCGCCGTAGGCGGATTGCTGGCGGCGTTTCCTCAGGAGGCAATCGCAGCCGAATCCAAAAGGGTTGATCGACCGGAAGTGCGAAGGCGCGCGGGCTGGGTGCTCGCTAAGGACGGCACGAAGATCTTCTACAAGGATTGGGGTAGCGGCCCGCCCGTGGTGTTCAGTCATGGTTGGCCACTCAACGCCGACGCCTGGGATGATCAAATGTTCTTGCTGTCATCCCGCGGCTATCGATGCATTTCCTTCGATCGACGAGGCCACGGACGGTCCGGTCAATCGTGGGGTGGGAACGACTACGACACCTTCGCCACAGACCTGAAGTCGCTGTTGGACCATCTCGACCTAAGGAATGCCGCTCTAGTCGGCCATTCGGCCGGCGGAGGAGATGTGGCGCGCTACGTGGGGCGCTACGGGACAGGTCGGATTTCGAGGGCGGCCCTCGTCTCGGCCATACCCCCGCTGATGCTCAAGACGGCGACGAACCCAGGAGGCGTCCCTTTAACCGTCTTCGATGGTATCCGCGAAGCAGTTCTGAAGGACCGCGCTCAGTTCTATCGGGATGTCGCCGACGGACCGTTCTATGGGGCGAATCGACCGGGGTCAAAAGTGTCCCAAGGCACAAAGGACGCGTTCTGGCTCTGGTGTATGCAGGTCGGCCTGCGGGCGTCTTACGAAGGCATCAAGGCGTTCTCCGAAACGGACTTCACCGAAGATCTGAAGCGGTTCGATGTTCCGACGCTCATCATCCACGGCGAGGACGATCAGAACGTACCGGTTGCCAATTCGGCGGTGCTCTCGGCCAAGCTGATCCGGAACGCCTCATTGAAAATCTACGAGCAGGCCCCGCACGGACTGTTCGCCACGCATAAGGCCCGCTTCAACGACGACCTGCTCAACTTCGTCAACGGAGCGGCGTGAGACGGCCGCTGCAACTTTCATCACATCGAGAGGAGAAGAAAGATGGGAACGATCACGACGAAAGACGGTACTCAGATTTTCTACAAAGACTGGGGAAAAGGGACCCCGATCACCTTCTCGCATGGCTGGCCTCTGAACGCGGACGCCTGGGACGACCAGATGTTCTATCTGGCTTCCCATGGCTTCCGGTGCATCGCACATGACCGCCGCGGTCATGGTCGCTCCGATCAAACATGGGCCGGGAACAACCTCGATACGTATGCAGATGATCTTGCCGAGCTTATACAGGCGCTCGACCTCGAGCAAACCGTGATGATCGGGCACTCGACGGGCGGCGGAGAAGTCGCTCGATATATGGGTCGGCACGGTACCGCGCGAGTGAAAAAGGCTGTGTTGGTGTCCGCCATCCCCCCGCTCATGCTGAAGACACCAGCCAACCCGGGCGGACTTCCACTTCACGTATTCGACGAGATCCGCGCCGGCGTCGTCGGCAATCGCTCACAATACTATCAGGATCTCAGCCTACCTTTCTACGGAGCCAACAGACCCGGCTCGACGGTGTCCAAAGGAGTCAAAGACAGCTTTTGGCTGTGGTCCATGCAGGCCGGCGAGAAGGGGGCTTACGACTGCATCAAGGCGTTCTCCGAAACCGACCTGACAGAGGATCTGAAGAAGATCGACGTCCCCACGCTGGTTCTGCACGGGGACGACGATCAAATCGTTCCGATCGCTGATTCCGCATTGCTCTCCTCGAAGATCATCAAGCGAGCGACGCTCAAGATCTACCCCGGAGCGCCGCACGGCCT
Source organism: Bradyrhizobium sp. (assembly GCA_050726155.1). Lineage (GTDB taxonomy): Bacteria > Pseudomonadota > Alphaproteobacteria > Rhizobiales > Xanthobacteraceae > Bradyrhizobium. Next base: position 18,188 of record JBOHIT010000762.1, on the reverse strand, counting down.
TTTCGCGACACACAAGAACCAGTTGAACGAAGATCTGCTCGCCTTCATTCGCGGATAGCGCGCTACCGAACACATCGACAAACGAAATCGGCGACACGATTCAAAGATAGGAGAGCCCCCCGTGACGAAACCGAACAGCTTTCTTTCGAGGAGAAAGTTCTGCCTTTGTTGCATCGGAGGTGCGACGCTTGCTGCGTCAGGTGGGTGGCTGTCGCCTCGGGCAGCCTACGCCGAGGCACGAGGGCTCGTTACCCTTATCAAAGACAGTGCCGCACGCTCCAAAATTGCAGTCCACAAGCTGCGGAATAATATCAGTGTTCTGGAAGGATCGGGTGGGAATGTCGCCGTTCTCACAGGTGCGGACGGAAAATTTCTCGTGGATGCCGGTATCGGTGTCTCCAAGGCGCAGATGACGAAGGCGCTGGATGAACTGGGACACGATCCGATAACGCATCTCGTGAACACTCACTGGCATTTCGATCATACCGATGGGAACGCCTGGCTGAATGCGGCGGGAGCCAGGATCATCGCCCATGAGAATACCCGGAAGCACATCGCGGAGATTCAGCGAGTCGAGGACTGGGACTACAATTTCCTTCCTCTTCCTAAGGGCGCGATTCCAACCGAAGTGTTCTCGTCCGAGAAGCAGCTTGCAATCAACGGAGAAGACGTCGAGCTCAAGTACTACGGTCGGGCCCACACCGACTGCGACATCTCCGTCTTGTTCCGAAAGGCGGATGTTCTGCACACCGGAGACACCTTCTGGAACGGCATCTATCCGTTCATAGACTACTCCACCGGCGGCAGCATTAACGGCTTGATCGCAGCGTCCGACGCTAATCTCGCCGCTTCAACCGACAGGACCATCATCATTCCGGGCCACGGCACGGCCACCTCCAACCGATCCGAACTGCAGCAGTGGCGCGACATGTTGGTCGGCGTTCGCGACAGCGTCGCTAAACTGAAGATGATGGGACTATCGAGAGACGAAGCGGTCGAGGCAAAGCCCACAAAGCCCTTCGATGCTCGCTACGGCAATTTCCTGATAGATCCCGGCTTCTTCACGCGGCTCGTCTACCAAGGCGTATGACCTGTACGAAACGAACGGGGAGAAGAGCCGCCACGTCTTGCAGCTCGAGTCTGAAATCGAGTGACTGCCCAGGTCGGCCAAGTCGCCCAGTGCTAAAGGTTCGAAATGAAAACCATGATCCGCATTCTTCTTTCTGCAGCGACAACCGCAGTTCTCATAGCGATCGATCCCTTCTCGCTGTCCCTCGCCGATGAAGATTCGTCTCCGATCTTCGGGGTCAAGATACCGGCAGGATATAGACACTGGGAACTCATCGCGCCTTCCCACGAGGAGGGGAGCTTCAACGAGTTGCGAGGCATTCTCGGAAACGACATTGCCGTAAAGGCATATCGCGAAGGCACGTTGCCGTTTCCCGATGGCGCAATGTTCGCAAAGCTCGCCTGGAAGCATGTCCAATCGAGCGAATTTGGCAGTGCGTTCGTTCCTGGCCAGCCGACAACGGTCCAGATTATGGTGAAGGACGCAAAGAAATATCCATCGACCGGCGGGTGGGGGTTTGGTCGTTTCGTCGCCGGCAAACCCGTCGACAAGGCGCAGCACGAAACCTGTTTCGCCTGCCACCAGGCAAACCACGACTACGTTTTCACCAGGTATGCGCCGTAGCTATGTGCGCAGCCGAAACTGATGAGCGGAGCGACGTGATGTTGTCGAAGGCGAACGATGAGCAACCAGGGGTGGCGTCACTGCGTATGGGCGCGGGATCATGGGCAGTACTGGTCGTACTGGTCGCGTTGCTTGGAGTAGCTGTTTTCATCGCGTACGTCGGATGGACGGTTGGCGGCAACACCGACGTGCCGGCCTCGGGTTACATCGCAATGGGCTTGGGCGTAATCGCGTCTCTAGCGGTCGGTTTCGGTCTCATGGCACTCGTCTTCGTCAGCAGCCGCCAAGGCTACGACGATCCGCCCAAATTATTGAGGCGCATGGACTCGGATACGAACTAGCAGCTCGCCACCCGCTACGACGCATGACAGAGGACTTGGGGTGATGAAGAATTCAGTCGACCGTCCTGACACCGCCGGCCTTTCCAGGCGGAAACTCATGACCTCGGCGTCCTTGGGACTTGCCGGCGCCGTCGTCGCAGCGAGCGCAAAGGCCGAAACTCTGGCCGATGTGCCTGCGCGCGAGCCTGGGGCTGACCTCGGCGCCTTCAGTGCACGCTCAAAATTCGTGAGCATCGGTCGCATTCCAGAAGCGGGTCCAGGGCGAAGGAATGTCGATCCTAGCGACGCCATCAATTCGAAGAGTCCGCTCGATAGGTTGCTAGGTACGATCACTCCGTCGGACCTGCACTATGAGCGCAGCCATTCCGGTGTGCCCGACCTCGACCCCACGAAGCACCGCCTTCTGATCCACGGAATGGTGCGGAAGCCCTTCGTCTTCTCGGTCGAAGATCTCAAGACCATGCCGAGCATATCCAGGACGGTCTTCCTCGAATGCACGGGCAACGGTTGGGAAAATTGGAAGAAGTCTGATCCAAATCTCACCGTGCAGAACACGCATGGCCTGATTAGCACGAACGAATGGACCGGTGTGCCTCTCAGATTCCTTGTCGATCTCGTGGGAAGGCGCGAAGGCTCATCATGGATGCTCGCCGAAGGCGGCGACGCCGCGGGCGTCGCGAGAAGCATTCCACTCACCGAAGAGATATTGAACGACGCGATCGTCGCGTACGGCCAAAACGGTGAGCCGATCAGGCCGGCGCATGGATTTCCTATCCGGCTCATCCTTCCTGGCATGGAGGGCAATCTTAACATCAAGTGGCTCCGTCGCCTGAAGTTCGGCGACGAGCCGTGGATGACGCGATGGGAGACCGCCCGCTACACTCAGCTTCTGGCCGACGGGAAGGCTAGGCAGTTCCAACTGCGGATGGACACGAACTCAGTAATCACCTCTCCGTCGGGCATGATGGAGATTCGGCCGGGCTATCACCGGATCTCCGGATTGGCGTGGAGCGGGCATGGCGCAATTGCGAAGGTCGAAGTGAGCGTCGATGGCGGCAGGACGTGGCGAGAGGCGGAACTTGCGCGGCCTGTATTGGCGAAGGCGCAAACCCGCTTCCAGATCGACTGGGTCTGGGATGGAAGGTCGACCAAGATCGTAAGCCGTTCGACCGACGAACAGGGCAACATTCAACCGGACCGTACCACCTTCATCTCACGCGTCGGTACCAACGCGCTTTTTCACTACAACGCTCAGCAGACGTGGAGCGTCGATGCATCGGGGAGGGTCCGAAATGTATTGGCTTAGATTCGCCTTGACCGCCGCGTTGTGCGTCAGTGCGCTTTCGGTCCGGTCGGATGCTTCTGAGTTCGGTCGGCCGGCGACGGCCGCCGACATCGCGGTCTGGGATATCGATGTGCGCCCAGATGGAAAGGGGCTACCGAGCGGCCGAGGGACGGTCTCTCAGGGCAGGTCGGTCTACGACGAGAATTGCGCCGCATGCCATGGCGAAAACGGTCGCGACGGGATCAAGGACCGCCTCGTCGGCGGGCAGGGAACGCTGACCTCGGACAATCCCATCAAAACCATAGGGAGCTTTTGGCCGTACGCTACGACCCTGTTCGACTATGTACACCGCGCGATGCCCTATCAGGCACCCGGCTCGTTGACCGCAGACGAAACGTACGCCGTCGCAGCCTATCTCCTCAGCCTCAACGGAATCCTGCCGCCGGACGGTAGTCTGGACCGGGATAGCTTACCCCGGGTCAAGATGCCCAACCGGGATGGGTTCGTGCCGGACCCGGAGTTTGGCCCCCAGAAAGTTGGAAAGTAGCCGGATGATCGAGATGAGCAACAGAAGACGAACGTGGATCGCGGCCATCGGTTCGACGGCCATGATGTGGGCAAGCATCATAGGAGGAGACGCCATGGCGGCCGAGGGCCTCAAGACGTTGCGAAGCATGCACGGTCCGTCGGAAACCATGGCACGGCTCAAGGAAGCAGTCGAAGCCGGAGGCATGACGGTATTCGCTCAAATCGATCACGCTGCTGGTGCCGAAAGAATCGGGCTCCCGCTGCGGCCCACAAACCTGTTGATATTCGGCAGCCCTAAAGGCGGCACGCCCATGATGCAGTCCGCGCAGACCTCGGGCATCGACCTCCCGCTCAAGGCGCTGGTGTGGGAGGACAGCGCCGGAACGACATGGTTGTCGTATGAGACGCCGACGTGGATAGCTGCCAGGCACGACGCCCGGTCGACGGGGGCCATTCAAGCGATGACCACTGCGATAGACGCGGTCGTGACGGCGGCTACCTCGTCGAGCTTGAGCCGATGACGGATCGGTTTGCGCCGGTCTGCCGAAGGCGGATCTTCTCAATCAATTTGGCGACGGAGAAGGGCGGTAGACGTGATCGGATCGCCCCTGCCGATTTGAAACGACCAGTGAGAGTGTCATGACGATTGCACACGATCTCCCCACGAGGCGCGCAGCCCTAGGTCTTTTCGGCCAGGCTGGATTCTTCTTTGCCTCCTCGTCCGCCGACTCAGCCGTGGACGATCGTCTCGTCGACGGCGACCTTGAGAAATTCAAGCGGAGTCTGGCGGCTGCCCCGCGCCGCCGCAGTTTCAGATCGGTGCCCCTAGTCGTAGTCACAAAAGAGAACTGGGATCATGAGGCAGCGGGTCTAGTGCTGGCTTATGGCAATCGGGCCCGCCAAGCTTGGGAATGCACCGAACTCGGCGGTCCTTGGCTGAATCTGATGAGGGAGGCGGTCAATGGTCAAGTGTTCGCGCTCGACAATCCGGGCTTCCTCGCCGTGGCGGCCGTGCACGGTACGGCACATTTGGCGCTCTTCGATGAGTCAGCGTGGGAAACACACGGTCTTTCGCGGCTCGCGGGCGGCGCTGCGAGCGAGAACATCTACGCGTCGCCAAACATGCATGTTTCTTCACTCGACAGCCTGCAGGATCCGAGAGGCTATTACGGTCCGGATAACAACAACATCTCGACATTACAGGAGCGTGGGGTGGTCTTCATCGCGTGCCATGATTCGATTCATGCCATCGCGCGAAATATCTGCCGTATCGATCGCGGCGACACAAGCGGTTGCGACGAGCTGGCTGCCGAACTGACCAATCATTTGATTCCGGGCGCGGTTATGGTTCCCAGCGTGGTCGCATTTCTCGTCGAACTTCAACGTGTCGGCTTTACCTACGCGAAAGGAACGTGAACCGTCACAGTAGGGGCAAGTACTGAAGAGCGATCGTCAGCGCTCTAAGATGGCGAACGCCGCGCGGAAACTCCGAAAGCAATTGCCTAGTTTTCTCGTTCGACGGAGATGCCCCAAAAATAAGCACGCGGAGCAGCGCTTCAAAACAGACTTGTTAAGTGATCCCATAGTATTGCCGATACCATGGTTTGATGGAGGATCTGAGGCCATCCGATAGAATTGGTTCTGTTGAAGGAGGGCTACCAGATGCAGATCACCGGACACCCTATACTAGCGAGCAAAATCCGCAGTGTTAGTGAGATCGGAATAACAGAGAATCGTCACGGCAACGACACTGTGCTGCTTGAGGAAATAACCCATCGGATCAACAATGATCTTACTTCGACGATTGCGCTCATTGAATTGACGGCCGCCCGGTCTCCCAACGAGGACGTCCGATTCGCGCTTGCCGGAGTGGCCCAGCATGTCCAAGAGATGGCAAGAGTTCAGAATGCCTTGCGCATGCCTCGCGAGGATCAATCCATCGATGCAACGTCGTATCTGAGGGCCCTGTGTCATGCCATCAGCCTGGCGAGGCTGCAATATCGGAATATCGAGCTGGTGCTTCGCGAGGTTCCGCTGACCCTGGGGGCACGACACTGCTGGAAACTCGCGATGATCGTTTCCGAGCTCATCGCGAACTCCGCTCGGCACGCCTTCGAGGGTCGAGGCGGGAAAATCTTCGTCGAACTTTCACGCGATCACGACGCAGTAAGATGTTCGGTCATCGACAACGGGTCCGCTGCGGTCTCAGCTACGCCGGGTCATGGATCCAAGATCGTCCGCACGCTGACGGATGAGTTGCATGGTCGCATCGACTACATGTTTGGGGCCCAGGGGACCATCGTGACGCTTTCTTTTCCCGCTGGTAGCAGCGAGACCGGAACCACTCCCGGCAGTTGAAAGTCCGCCACTGACTCTCGAGTTCAACGGGCCCGTCTGCCGTCGACATCATCGCTTCAGATGCAACAAAGCCAAGGGCTGGCCGCTGAAAGGGTCCTCGGAGCTACATGTCACCTTTGCACAACGACGATCCCGCGTCGGCGGGTCAGGACTCAGCCTTCGTTTCATGGACGATCGGAAGGGCGATAAGATTGGCGGTTTCCGCGGCGTGCGGTATAATGGGACGGCGGACTGGTTGTTCTGACCTAGTTTCTATACCACGTCCCAGTCCTTGGACATTAACGTGAGAAAAGAAACTATTGCCGAGGCGGACACCGGGGTCGTTGCGAACGAAGCCGTTCTTGGGTTCGGACCATTTCATCTGTTGCACGCGGAGAGGCTTCTTGTCGAAGGAAACAGGAAGATACCCGTCGGCGGTCGAGCCTTCGACATCTTAAGCTGTCTGATTGCAAAGCCGGGCCAGGTCGTAACTAGGGAAGAACTGTCGGAAAGCGTGTGGCCAGGCATTTTCGTGGCCGATGGCACGCTCCGAGTCCACATCGCCGGCCTGCGGAAAGCTCTCGGCGACGGAACAGGCGGCCGTCGGTTCATCATAACTGTTCCAGGTAAAGGATACAGCTTTGTTGCGCCGGTGAGGCACTCCCAACAAAGCCTCGAGCGAACGCCAGTTTCTCCAGAGCGTGGCGGTCTTCCAGCATCCGCATCCAAGACATTCGGCCGTCAAGACGCCATTGCAGCGATCGTCTCCCGGCTCCCCGAACGCTGTTTCATGACCATCATCGGAATCGGCGGAGTAGGAAAAACCACGGTGGCCCTGGCGGCCGCAGAGGGTCTTCGCTCAACGTATGCGGACGGCATCCTGTTCGTCGATTTCGCGCCGATTTCAGACGCAGCCATGGCTCCGAGCGCCTTGGCTTCCTCCCTTGGTCTACCGGTAAACTCTCCCGAGCCCATACCTTCCTTGATCGCTGCGTTGAGGAACAAGAACATGCTTCTGCTCCTGGACAATTGTGAAAACGTCCTTGGAGTCGCCGCTACTCTCGCCGAGGAAATCAGGAAGGGCGCACCAAGCGTTCACGTGTTGGCAACCAGCCGGGAAAGGTTACGCGCGAAGGGCGAATTTCTATTCAGTTTATTGCCGCTAGAGTTGCCTCCCATTTCGGAGGACTTGACGGCGTCATCTGCGCTGACTTTTCCCGCTCTTCAGCTCTTTGCCGATCGTGCAGCGGCAGTCTTGGACACCTTTGAGGTGTCTGACGCAAACGTACCAATTATTGCAGACATCTGTCGCAGGCTCGATGGCATCGCGCTTGCGATTGAAATGGCGGCTAGTCGCGTCGATACTTTCGGCGTGCAGGGATTGGCCGCGATGCTTGATGACCGGTTTAAGCTTCTCCAGAGAGGTCTTCGCACAGCATCGGTACACCAACAAACTCTACGCGCCACGTTCGATTGGAGCTGGCAATCCCTTACAGAAACATCACGAAACATTTTCCATCGTCTTTCGCTCTTCGCCGGCGAGTTCTCCTTGGAAGCTGCCAATTCGGTTGCCTCGGGAGGCACCGTTACGGCCAACGACGTTGCCGAAGCGGTAGCCACACTCGTGGAGACATCGTTGTTGTCGTCTAACGTTGCTGGTGAATCTGCTTCATATCGCTTGCTTGAATCCACACGTGCATATGCTCGCGAACGGCTTTTGGAGACTGGAGAATTCGAGTACATTGCTAATAAACACGCCGAATACTGTTTAATCACGATGGAGCGTGCATTCGCGAGTGGGCGCCCAAGCCTTTCTGATCGTACCCTTCGAGCACTTGTCGATGACGCACGTCTAGCCCTCAACTGGACCGCGGCAGGGGAGGGGCATGCTCACCTGAGAATTTCACTCACAGTCGCCGCCGTGCCGCTTTGGTTATATCTTTCACTAAATGAAGAATGCCGCGTCCGCGTTGAAGCTGTCTTGTCCCAGCAGAATCGAAGCCAAAAAGATGCGGACGAGAATACAATGAAGCTACACAGCGCTTTGGGAACTGTTCTTGCTTATACGAGGAGTGTTGAGGCGAATGCTGCCTGGTCGAGGACGTTGGAGATCGCGGAAACGTTCGGGGATGTAGACTACCAACTCAGGGCGTTGCACGGGATGTGGACGTCCACTTTTAGCTCCGGTCACTTGAGCCAAGCCCAAAAACTCGCCGAGCAATACAGTGTGTCGGCCGGCCGAAATAAGACCTCCGCCGCTAAGGCGGGGAACACGCTGCATCTTATCGCACCTGTCCGCATCAAAGGCATGATCCACTTCTACGAGGGCGAGTTGAACCCTGCGCGGGAGCATCTCGAGCTGGCTCTTCTAAGATATGCACAGTCGAACGATGGGTTTGATGCGGCACGGTTTCAATTCGAACAAGGCGCTGTGATTTGCGTCAGCTTGGCAACCACGCTGTGGCTTCAGGGTTTCCCTGATCAGGCTATCGCAATGGCGGATCGCTCGCTTTCGATTGCGACGCGATCTGGTCACCAGCTGTCGGTCATATATTCGCTTGCCTACATCGTTTGCCGGATGGCCATTCTGACGGGAGACGTGCAGGCGGCTGAACGCCACTTGGAAGCTCTCGAGAAGAAGGCTTTGTCATATCCGTTAGTGCTTTGGAGGATAATAGGGGACTGCTGGAAAGGCGTCGTCCTGGCGCGGAAGGGTGAGGTTCGCGCCGGAGCAGAGCTTCTGCGCAACGCGCTCACGAACGTTCCGGTTGGCTCGTTCAGCCTCCACCACTCGCTTTTTCTTGCTGAGTACGCACACGCGGTTGGTCGCGACGGCGACCGTACTTCCGCCATCAAAGCAATCGAAGACGCAATCCGGTCGGCCAAGTTTCACGGAGAAAGGTGGTACTTGGCGGAATTGCTTCGTATCAAAGGCGACATTCTACTTTTGAATCGTAGCGCCGATGCCGAACAATCCGCGGAAGCGCAGTTCGAGGAAGCGCTCGAAGTTGCGCGGGAGCAAGGAGCGCGATCTTGGGAACTACGCGGCGCCACGAGTATGGCCATCTTGCTTCGCTCTCAAGGACGTTACGAGGAGGCGAAGGCGCGTCTTCTGCCGGTGTATAACTTGTTCAGTGAAGGTCACAGCACCGGCGACCTCAACAACGCAAAGGCGCTTCTCGATAGCTTGGCTGTCGAGCAATGAAGCGATCCAGTCTCGTTTAAGAAGCCGTTCGCTCTTCACGCAGCATGCGCAAGTCATCATCGACCGTCCTTGCCGCAAGAAAGTAATGAAAGCTCGCCCAAATGCACAGCGGGGGGACCAGGAGCAGTGCATGTCGGAGCGATTCGTCCCCAAGCGAGGGACGAATCGCATCACTCATCAAACCCGTGACGAGCGGACCCATGCCGAGGCCAATGACAGTGAAGAAAAACAGCATGATCGCTGCCGCCGTCGCCCGTATCGATGGATCGACGAGCGATTGCGTCATAGCGAATGTCGGCCCTGAGAAGAAACCGAGAAGCGTACAGGGTAGGAACATAAAGCCCATCATCAGCGCGGGATCCGGCGTGAGCAAACCTGTTGCCCAGAATGGCGACATCAATAACAGTACGATGCCAACCAGTCTTAGTCGCCAAGTTGCGCTGGACTTTCCGAACCTATCGGCAGCGAGCCCTCCGAACAAAGTCCCAAATGCTCCAATCAATCCGATTACAAGTGCAAGTATGGTTCCGACGGCGAAAGGAGACATCTTGCCAGTTCGGATTAGCAGAGCTGGAAGCCATCCAATTAGGGAATATGCAGCAATCGAATAGATCGTTCCCCCCGCGATCAGATGTCTTAGAGTCCTGTTCGCAAAAATCGACTTCAAAGCCTGGATCAGCGCTGCTCGTGAATGTGTAGGGGCGTATTGCTTGCGCCCGGGGTCCCGAAGCCAGACCGTCGTAAAGACTGCAAATGACAACCCGAGCACGCCAGTCGACACGAACGCCGTGCGCCATCCCCAGTACTGGACAAGCCAACCACCGATCAGAAAAGAAAGTATTACGCCTATATGCGGACCCAAAGAAAACACCGCCATCGCCGTGCTGCGGCGATTGAAGGGAAACGTATCCGAGATCAATGAGTGCGAAGGTGCATTGGTGCCAGCCTCGAAAATGGCGACCGCGCTTCTAGCAGCCAACAATTGCCAGTAGACCACCGCCGAACCACAAGCGGCAGACATGATACTGAAGAGAATGAGCGCCATAGTTACGAGTTTCGCGCGGTCGGCTCGGTCGGCGTATGATGCGATCGGGATGCTGATGGTAGCGTATAGCAGCGCGAATGGGGCGCCAAAGAGTAGACCGACTTGTGTGTCCGACAGGCCCAGAGCAGCCTTGATAGGCTCGACAAGGATGGCGAGGATTTGTCGGTCAAGATAATTGATCGCATAGACACCCGTCAGGAGAAAAAGCGTCAGTTGACCGCCCCTACGATCCGCCATTTGAAGTTCATCTCCAGTCTAAAGCGACCATCGGAAATAAGTCATGCAACCGGGGAGCCGACGTTCCATCGTGAGGGCAACGAGTTCGGGCACCCCTGAAGTCGGCGACCTTAACAACTCTTAATGCCGTACAACATCGCGATCGCCTAGCTCGGTGTAAACTCGAATTCAACAGGCAGGTGAGAGCCGGTATCCAGCCAAATAGTTGAATTCGTTGGCTTCTCGCACTTGCCGAACTTGAGAACAAGCAGAATAGCCCGGCCCTTGTAGGGCTGCTTCCGTCTTCAGGCCGAAAGCAAATGCAGAGTTTGGGGAAAACCATGTCAGGACTGAACTTAAGCACTGTCGATCTTCGGAAAGTCCAACCTGGGTTGGCGTCATTCGATGACGCGGAGCCATTAGTGGCAATCGTCGACGATGATGCCTGTGCCCGCCGATCCCTTGGAGAGCTGATTGTCGGCAAAGGGTGGCACCCCCTCACATTCGCGTCCGCCGAAGAGTTTCTAGATCACACTTCACATGCATCCGCGCCCAATTGCTTGATCTTGGAGCTAAACCTTCCGGAGATGGGCGGCCTCGCATTGCAGCAACTCATCGCTCCCCGAATGGCGGATACACCCATAATTTTTCTTGCGGGTCAGGGAACCGTTTCGGCGTCGGTGCGAGCAATGAAAGCCGGAGCTGTCGAGTTCTTTACCAAGCCCACTTGCGACGAGGTCATGACTTCCGCCATCGAGAGGGCTATCGCCTTGAACCGGACGAGCTTGGTCAAAAGTCGCGAGACACGTAGTATCGAGGTTTCTTATGCGTCACTAAGCTTGAGAGAACGCGAAGTGATGGACTTGGTCGTTTCCGGGCACCTCAACAAGGTCGTGGGCTTCCAGCTCGGCATCAGCGAGATCACCGTGAAGGCCCATAGGGGGCAAGTCATGCGTAAGATGCGAGCGCGCTCGTTTGCCGACCTCGTCAACATGGCTTCTAAGCTTCGAGCGAGCACCGTATCAAGCCACTAGAAACGGCCAACCCGGAACGTGGGTACCAATGTATCAAGGTGTTGATTTCCGACTAACATGATCGAAACAACAACTTTCCTGGATAAGAACCCCGAGCATCAAATCGATGGAGACCTTTTTGGAGCCAGTGACCTGCTTTCGAGCATTTTGGCGAGATGTTGCACTATACGATGGCTGGAAAAAACGCTTGCCTCAGGTCGCACCCGGGACTGTCCGCTCCAAGCGGGGGGCGGGCTTGCTACGACTTTGCTGTTGTCAGCTGTTGGCCCTTAGCCGCTTGGAAAAAAGCAAGGGCGACGTCTGCTTTTAGGTCCATAGCTGACGCGCGATTCAAAAAATCTTCTCGCAATCCCTTGAAAAAGGGATGCCTGAATTTGCCCTCCGCGGATTTAGCGCGGTGCTCGATCTCGGCCAGCAGCCGTGCGCGATTAGAACGATGGGCGGATGCGCCGTTGCTCGCACCGTAGATCGGTGGCCGCCGGAGCGAAAAAGGCATGCGAATCCAAGAGGGATTGACGGAGACCCCTTCGGGCGGGCATCAACAGGATCAATTGCTTACCCCGCCAACGCGAGTGTCGATGTGGAAACCGCGGACGAGACAAAGGCAGCGCAGAGCTTTCCAAACGCAGCGCGCTTTTGTTTGACCCGAAAGAAACGGCCCCGGCGCTGTTGGCCAGCAAGGTACGTGCTGGCCGACTCATAGGCTTCTTGCCGCGACGCAAACGGAGGCGAGGAAGAAGTTACCAACTTTGTGTTGGCGGCCGAAGTGGCTTGGCTACCAGAAAATGACGAGGGCAGGCTTATTCAAGCATATTGTAGCGTGTTGCTGACATGCTTCACACCGCCCCCTCGATTTGCGGACCGAAATGTCTTTAACAACTCGCCGTTTCGGTGAGCGGCAAGCGCGTCCGCACTCGTAAACCTCTCGGAGCACAAGAGTCTCCGGATCATCGAGCGGCAGCAGCAATTCAGCCAGTTCGGGCGGCTAATTCGATGGTCAAGAAAAGAGCCCCGGACAATGCCGGGGCTCTGGTCAATCAGTACCTCACGATGGCCGGGCCGCCACCGAACCTGTAGTTAAGTCCAGCGCGCACGATATGACCGTCGTTTTCGAACCGTGTGTTATATCCGGTTCCACCACCGCCACCGCCGGGCACAAAAGCGACGTTCACGGTATTAGAACCGAGATCGTAGTAAAGGTACTCAGCCTTCACACTCCAATTCGGTGAGAGGGCGTGTTCAATACCAGCACCAACGGTGTACCCGGTCTCTGTGCGCCGGATGCGACCATCGAACTGCAACTGACCTGCTGGTCCAAAGAAGGAAGCGCTGTTCTCTACTTCGGCGTATGCCAAACCGCCGGTCGCGTAGATCATCGTCCGGTCCCAAGCGTATCCAAACCGGCCGCGAACCGTGCCAAAGTATTCCATACTACTGCGGAATGTATTGTTGAGCGGCGCGTTCGGTGGCACCGCAGTGGGCAAAGAGAAGGTGCCGACATTCAATGTATCTCGGCTGTCCACGTACGAGATATCAGCTTCGATGCCGAAGACCCAATTCGGGCTGAATTGCCAATTGTAACCAATCTGTCCACCACCGTTAAATCCATCGCGATCAAGGCGGATCTGTCCTGGTCGTGCACCTCCCACTACGTTTGCGATGTTTCCAGCTACCTGGCCGGTGGTGATTACGTCGCGATCCTCTCCGAATGTGTATCCTGCATGAACGCCGACATAAAATCCCGACCAGTTGAACGCTGGCGATACTATTGCGGGCGGTGCTTTCGCGTAGCGTGCCGGCATATCAGCCGCAAGGGCTGGAAGAGACGCACACAGCGCGCAAACCGCCGCTGCTCCAAATAGAACTTTTTTCATCTTATCCTCAAACTGGTGGTGGCGGCCCCATCAGCTATCAGCTCACAATTGGTCCGCGAATGCTGTTGCTCAAATAGCACGTCGCATGAGTTCCCTCGCGTTGGGCGACTTGAAGTTACGCACTGAAGTTCGTTCCGACGACAAGTCGTTGGCAGAAACGCCTGTCTTGCAGGGAGTTTCGCGTCGTCTGTTGGTGCGCGAGCCAAAAAAGAGACCGTCTCAAATATGCGTGGCAAAAGGGCGCAGCGTGTTTTGAAACTTTAATCCTTGTACATCGTAAGCGCGCCGCAGAAGCGGCCCTCACTTCGGCTGCTTCGTCTCCGCGTCAACAGATCGTTGCATCCACGAAATGGCTTCCGCGATCCAGTGATCCTTCCGGGCGGGATCGCTATTGGCTTTCGCCAGACAAGCGGTAGCCTGATCAACGCAGGCTTCAGGCGTCACTTTGGCTCCCTCCTTCACTCGTCAATCTCGCTGAGCTTTCGGTCTTCAGCTATCTTAGCCTTGACGCGCGTAGACAGCGTTTGTTCAATTAATCGTTTGAACCGAATTCGACGCTCAGCCACGCGCTGTTTTCAGCGATAAGCTGCCCGCAATCGAGACAGCGGAGCACCCGTTCCCGATGACTTTTATACGCCGAACGTCACGCGGTTTGTTCGGGCAGCATTGGTTTGATGGCGGTCCATTCATAATCGCTGAGTTCGTAGCGCAAAATTCGAGGCCCCAGTTTTGGAGCTTGAATCATGTCGGCAGCGATACCATCAAGCCGCATTGGCCCTCGAGGTGTCGCTAATGCTTTGAAACTACTTACTCTTTCAGCGGCACAGCGGACGCGACCTGACCTGCAACCGATCCGCCCCTGTCGCGAATGACCCGAAGCGGACTTCCATCGTACCTTGGTGAGCCCGATTTTTTGCGGACTAGTTTGAAAGGTGTATCTTTTGCCCTTTCGAGCGTTGGCGTTCCGATGCGCTTGGGGGAAAAAATGGATTTCATTGGAAAGGTTGCATTGGTAACCGGAGGGTCGGGTGATATTGGAAGAACGATTGCCGAGGCGCTCGCAGGCGCTGGTGCGGATGTTGCTGTTTCCTACGTAGGGGAAGCGGCACGCGCTGGCGAACTCGTTGAGGCGCTGCGGACCGCTGGTCGGCGGAGCTGCGCCGTACAACTTGACCAGCGAGACTTTAAATCAATTGATGATTGCGTGAGAAACGTGATCGGCCACTTTGGTCGGATAGACATTCTAATCAACAATGCAGGGTGGAACATCGGCATCCCGTTCGGTGATCTCGCTGCATTACACCGGAAATTTGGGATCGGGTCCTCGAAACAAACCTTCGCGGACCGTTTCTGCTCGCACGGGGTTTTGCCGCTGAACTTCGGCGACACAAATCCGGTCGAATTGTAAATATCGCATCGCTCGCCGGGATCGCTCCGGGTGGCAGCAGCATCGCTTACGCGGCCAGCAAGGCGGCGTTGATCCATCTCACACATTGCTTAGCAGTCGCACTGTCACCCGACGTGACCGTCAACTGTGTGGCACCCGGTTTGGTTGAGGGAACGCGCATGGCGGAGCGGGTGCCGGAGGCAGTGAAGCAGACGGCTCGCGCTCAGTCAGTTCTTGGACGAACCGGGAGCGCTGATGACATTGCCCAGATGGTGGTTGCTTATTGCCGGACGGACAGCGTCACAGGGCAAACGATTATCGTGGATGGCGGAAACCCAATGGGAATGCATTGAGGCGTTACTTGCCTCCGCAATGGGTGCTTTGAGGTCTGCTGCTGGCCCATAGCGTACCAGATGGCTCCGCAGCCCAGCACTTCACCTCGAGATAGAGGTATCGGCGTTGACGGCGGCGCCAAGCGCCCGGGCGAATTGGGCGGGCTGCAGGGCTCGCTTTCGCCAACTCCAAGCATACCCTAGAGTCTCCCGGGCTCCCGAGGCACCAAAAATGCCGCCTAGGGCGGCTGTTGTGCCGTATATAATTCGACTAGGCCCGTTGGATCACGTCAGGCAACTCGGAGAAGGTTCGAGCCAGTAGGGCGGCGTTGTGCGCGACGCGTGCACCGAGAGATCAAAGAAAATCCGGTGGCAACCAAATTTTAGCGGGAGAGATTACGGCGCTTCGCGCCGACCAGCCTAACGACACGAAAGCCAATATTGCTGGCCGAACTATCAGGCGTATTGGAGCTGCGAGCCGCGACGCGGTAGCGGTTGCAATAGGACTCGTGACAGAGGAACGAGCCTCCGCGCAGAGAACGATTGGGCGATCGTTTGTCGTACCGTGGGTTGTATGACGCGGTCAGGCGGTGGTACCGGGGCGAGAAATAATCTTGGCACCATTCCCAGATGTTGCCGGCGGCATTGTGCAGGCCGTAGCCATTGGCCGGAAAGGCATGAACCGGCGCCGTGCCGACGTAGCCATCGGCGACTGTGTTGTGATCGGGAAAGTCGCCTTGCCAGATGTTGCAGCGGTGCTCGCCGGCGGGTGTCAGTTCATCACCCCAGGGATAGATGGCCTGTTGCAGCCCGCCGCGGGCAGCGATTTCCCATTCGGCTTCGGTAGGCAGCCGTGTCCCTGACCATTGGCAGTAGGCGCTGGCGTCATTCCAGGAAACATGCGCCACGGGATGCTCGAGCCGGTCGAGGATCGTGCTCGGCGGTCCCTCCGGTTGGGCCCAATAGGCATGCGGTACCGGGATCCACCAAGGCGTATCAGCAACCCGGCTGCCGATTTCGCGCTTGAAATCATCAGGCAAGAGGCCCACGAAGACAAAGCTCCATCCATATCGTTCGGCATCCGTGTTGTACCCGGTGGCGTGGACAAAATCGCCGAACTGCAGGTTGCTGACGGCAAAGCACGCAATGGCAAATTCGCTGACGGTGACCTGCCGGACCGGACCTTCGCCGTCATCGGGAAACCGGGTGTCTTCCGATCCCATCAGGAAGGTGCCGCCGATCGGAGGGCTCCAACGGCGAGGGACGACGGTTCGGCTCGGTTCAATCCCGGATGTTGCCGCAGCAGAGCCTGTCGCTGCCGACGGATCACCGGCACGGCCCTGCGCGCAGCAACTGGGATTATGTTTGTCCATTTCGGAATTCAGCGAGGCCTTGCTCGGGTTCGACCGTTACGCGTTATTTTTGCTTCTCTTCCTCCCAGAAGGCGGTGCCGCCTTCCGCCTTCATCAATTCCAGAATCTTCTCGCGCGGGATGACGCCGCAACGTTTGGCCCAGGCGAGATATTGCCCGGTCATGTCGCGGACACGATCCGGATGTTGCGCGGCGAGGTCGTGCATTTCGGTGCGGTCGGTCTCCATGTCATAGAGCTCCCAGGGACCGGGATATTTGCGCACCAGTTTCCATTTTCCGATCCGGACCGCGGCGTTGCCCTCGTGCTCCCAGAACAGCGGACCGCGGCCGCCATAGGCTGAAGCGAACGATGGCACCAGGCTTTCGCCTTCGCAGGGCAGGATGGTATTGCCGTTGTATTCCCTGGGGTAGGTCGCGCCGGTGACATCAACAATGGTCGCCATGATATCCGGCAGCTGGCTCGGATTGTGGCGCAGGCCGCCTTTCTCCTTGATGCCGCGCGGCCAGTGCACGATGAAGGGCGTCGCAATGCCACCTTCATGGATCCAGTGCTTGTAGAGCCGGAATGGCGTATTCGACAGATTGGCCCAGGCGGTGCCGTAGCTCTGGTAGGTGTCTTCGCCGCCCGGCATCAGCGAAGGATCGTTGCCGAGACGAACCGGCTCACCCTTGCGGGTCTTGGCCTTGGCGATCATCAACTGATCGACGAGCTCTCGCGCGGTGACGCCTTGCGGAATGTCCTCGGCACAGGCGCCGTTGTCCGACAGGAAGATGAGCAAGGTATTGTCGAGCTGACCGGTCTCCTCCAGCGCGGCGAGGATGCGGCCGATGCCCTGGTCCATGCGGTCGATTTGCGCGGCATATACTTCCATGCAGCGCAGGGTCCATTCGCGGTGCTCGGCCTCGGTCCACGGTGGCTGGGTCGGATCGCGGTCGGTCAATTGCCAGTTCGGATGAATGATGCCGTCGTCGACCAGGCGCTTGAGGCGTTGCTCGCGTAATGTGTCCCAGCCGGCGTCGAACCGACCCTTGTATTTGGCAATATCCTCGTCGTGCGCATGCAGCGGCCAGTGTGGCGCCGTGTAGGCGACATACTGAAAAAATGGTGTATCAGGATTGGTTTGCTTGTGCTGCCTGACATAGGCGACCGCCTGATCGCTGATCGCATCGGTATAGAAGAACGAGGGATCGTTCTCGGCTTCGTGCTCGATATTGTCGTTGCCGCGGGTCAGCGTATTCGGGTGGTAGAAGCTGCCGGCGCCGATGATGGTGCCGAAGAAATAGTCGAAGCCGCGTTGCAACGGCCACGCGTCGGTCGGCTCGGTCAGGTTGGAAGAAATGTGCCACTTGCCGCTGAGATAGGTCTTGTACTTGTTCTGCTTCAGAACCTCGGCGACGGTAACGCAGCTCTTGTTCAGGTTGCCGGCATAGCCTTCTGGTCCGTTGCTATAGGTCAGGATGCCGATCCCGGTTTGATGCGGGTGCAGTCCGGTCAGCAACGAGGCGCGCGACGGACTGCAGCGGGCAGTGTTGTAGAAC
>JBOHIT010000761.1:0-15380 GCA_050726155.1 Bradyrhizobium sp. | reverse complement strand
AGTTTCGGGATGGCATATTGGCGCGGATCCCGATGGGGCGATGGGCCGCGCCGGAAGAGGCGGTCAAACCGGTGTGTTTTCTGCTCTCCGACGGCGCCTCGTACATTACGGGACAGCATATCGCCGTGGATGGCGGCTATCATATCTCCGTCTGACGCTTCCTTGCACGTCGAGATTGGCGCGTGACCTACGATGTTCGGACACTCGCTTATCATATGTGTCCAGCGGGGCGGTCTCGCTGAGAAATTCCACGCAAATATGCACGAAATGTCGCATATTTTTCTGTTGCGGGCCGCAATAAAATTAGTACACTAGCAAACGAGTTGGCCGACAAGAGCCGCGTTGCGATGTCCATGGAGGGAAGCATGAGCGAAAATCGATTTGATGCCGCCGGCCACGCGCAATCGATGCGCGATCAGGGCTTCTGGGTAGACAAGAGTTTTGACGAATTTCTGCAGCAGACCGTTGCCGCCGCGCCGGGGAAGCTGGCGCTGCTGGCCGACCGCGCCGATCGTAATGAGCCGAAGCGCCTGACTTACGCCGAACTCGGCGATCTGGTTTCGCGCGCGGCAGCCGCGTTGAAGCAGCGCGGTGTCGGTCCTCGTGACGTCATATCGGTGCAGCTTCCCAATTGGTGGGAATTCGCGGTGATTGCGTTGGCGGCGTTCCGGGTCGGTGCCGTCGTCAATCCCCTGATGCCGATCTTCCGCGAGCATGAACTGAGCTACATGCTCGACTTCGCCGAAACCAAGCTTTTGATCGTACCCAAGGTGTTCCGCGGCTTCGACTACGAGGCAATGGCGCAGTCGCTGCGACCCAAGCTGCCAAAGCTTCAGCACATCATCGCCGTCGATGGCGAGGGGGCGAACAGCTTCGATCAGGCGCTGCTCTCCGGCAGCGAACGTCTCAATCCGCCGCCGGTCGGCGAGATCGGCGCGCTTCCGGCCGATCAGATGGCGGTGCTGATGTTCACGTCAGGCACCACAGGTTCGCCCAAGGGCGTCATGCATTGTCTTAATTCGCTGATGGCGTGCAGTATCGCCCTTGGCGGAAGGTTTCACCTCGGTGCGAACGATACGATGCTGGTCTGTTCGCCGTTGGGGCACATGACCGGATTCGCGGCAGGCATGCTGCTCGGTCTGAAGATCGGGGCTACCGTCGTGTTTCAGGACGTGTGGGAGCCAAAGCGCGGCGTCGCCATCATGGCCAACGAAGGCGTCACCTATTCGGCGGGCGCGGCGACGTTTCTCGCCGATATGTGCGAAGCGGTCGCGAACGGGTCGCCGAAACCGGGTCAGCTGCGCAACTTCCTGTGCGCCGGTGCGCCAATTCCACCCGCGCTGATCGATCGCGTCTATCGCGAGCTCGATCTCAAGGTCTGCTCATTGTGGGGCATGACCGAATGCCTGGCGGGGACCTTGACCGAGCCGGAGCGGGCGCTGGAAAAATCGTCGAAGACCGATGGCCGCCCGCTCGAGGGCGTTGCCGTGAAGGTGCTTCGCACAGACGGAACTCCGGCGGCCGCCGGTGAGCGGGGTTTGCTCAAGGTTCGCGGCGCCCAGATGTGCCTCGGTTACTACAAGCGCGCAGACATGGAGCCGTTCGACGCCGAAGGCTGGTTCGATACCGGCGACATGGCCTATATGGATGACGAGGGTTACATCCGCATCGATGGCCGCATCAAGGACATCATCATTCGCGGCGGTGAGAACGTGCCGGTCTTCGATATCGAGAACCTGATGTTCAAGCATCCTGCCGTGCTTTCGACCGCGATCGTCGGATATCCGGATCCGCGCCTCGGAGAGCGCGCCTGCGCCTTCGTGGTGCTGCGTCCGGGCCAAACGCTGGATTTGGCGGCGGTGCAGGCGTTGATGGCGGAGCACAAGGTCGCAAAGCAATACTGGCCGGAACGCGTCCAGATCGTCGCCGACCTGCCGAAGACCCCGGCAGGCAAGGTGCAGAAGTATCAGCTTCGCGAACTGGCGAAGGCTTTTGCGGAGCCGCCGCACAAGGCCAGCGCGTAGGTCGGGAGGCGCAAGCGCGGTTGCGTCGCAATCCTGTGCGACGTCGCGTTGCGAAGGAGGGTCAGGAGTTCGGCAGGGGCATGCCGGCGGGTTTTGCGCCCCACATGCAAAAACTGGTCGGCTCGAAGCCGAACTGCCGCGGCCGGTGCGTGGCCTCGTCCTCGATCTCGTCGACGCCGACCGAGTATTCGAAGATCATGCCGTCCGGGCCCTTGAAATAGAGGAAGCGCGCACCCGAGGTCGGATGCCGGCCGGGGCCGAACACGATCGGCACGCGGCACTCATTCAGGAAATAATAGGAACGCAGCACGTCGTCGCTGGTCTCGACCTGATGGTTGATGTGCTGGATGCCGGCTCGCGGTGCGCGCACCAGCGCAATGGTGTGATGGATCGCATTGACGCGCATCAGCGGAATGTCCCCGATCCGGTCGCTGACGCGGGCATTGCAGACCTGGGTCCAGAACCGCTCGTCGCGGGCGGGATCGGTGGAGTTGAGGCCGATATGGCTGAAGCCGGTGATCCCGGCATCGCGGCTGGCAAAGTAACGCCGGCCGCTGCGCTCCGGCCGCACCACCAATTCAATATGATTGCCGGTCGGATCGCGGAAGCCGATGAACGCCCTGACCTTGCGCCGCTCGGCCTCCTGTGCCGTTCCTGCGTGAACGGCATGTCCGAGCTGTTCCAGCGTCGAGGCGGCCTCCTGCAGGCTGGCCTCGTCCTCGACCTCAAAGCCGACGGTCTGATCGTTCGGATCTCCTTCCGAGTAGCACAGTGTGTGTGCGCGCGAGTCGGAGCGGAGATAGAGGTCCTTCTTGCTGCGCTCGGCAATTTGCAGGCCGAGACACGCAGTCGAGAAACTCTCCGCCGATTCGAGATCGGGTGAGCCGAGACGGACGTAACTGACATCTTTTAGCTGGATCATGGTGTTCTCCCGTTCATCGACCCGGCGCGCGCAGTTCCGGAACGTCCTTGCTTTCGCTGCCCCAGTCGCAGAGCGACGCCGGGCTAAGCGGATACTGCCGCGCTAGCCGCGGCCTACCGTCCAGCTCCGACATGCCGTTCACATAGGAAAAGATCAGGCCGTCCGGGCCCTCGACGTGCAGGAACATCTGCCGTGAAGCGGCCTCGCGGCCGGGGCCCTGCACGATCCTGATCTGGCTTTCCTGCATGAAATAGCTGTTCTGCATGATCTGATCGAGCGCCTCGACCTCGAATGCCGCATAGAGCAGGCCATTGCGGGTGGATGGATACAGCGCGACGCGATGATGCAACCCATCGATCCGCAAATAGGCGATGTCGCCGACCCAGTCGCTGACCTCGGCGCCAAGCGCGCGCCAGAACGTGAGGTCGCGGGCGTGGTCGGTGGTACGAAGGCCGACGCCGTGAAACGCGACGATGCCGGCATCGCGCGGCGGAAAATACCGTCGTCCGCTCCTGGCGGGACGAACTACAAGATCGATCCGGTTACCTGATGCGTCTTCGGTCAGAAGTGCCGACTGCACGTAGCGCAGCTTGCAGTCGGTAGGCGTTGCTTCCGTCACGGTGAAGCCGAGCTTGCTCAATCGCCGGCCGATTTCTTCGAGCGCCGTATCATCCCAGACCTCGATTCCGACGCTGGCGCCATCGGCAGAATTCTGGCCAAGGCTCACCGTGCGAAACCGGTCGTCGGAACGAAAGGCAATCTCGCCATCCTGATCGGCGACGCGCTGCAGGCCAAAAATGTCGGACACGAAACGCGCGCTCGCGCTGGTCTCGCTGACGGCGAGGCGCACGTAGCAGACCGAGGTGACCAGGGGAGTGACGCGGCCGTTGTTCATCGCGCCCGCGCCTTCGGATGCTGAGATTCCAGAAAGATCTTGATCATCCGCCGCCACACCGCGAACAGCTCGTCGAACCATTTCGGATCATTGTCCCACAGCGTGCGTAGCGCCATGCCGCGGACGAGACTTAAGGTCAGAGCCACGATGTCGGCCGACAAAGAAGGCGGCACGCCGCTCGCGGCCAACGCTTCGGTCCAGGCCGTCTCAACCGGCCGGCGCGCTTTGCGGGAGATATCCAGGATCTGCTTGCGGACGGCCTGATCGGTCGATGTCGACAGCACGATGTCGATCGCCACCATGAAATGCTCGCTGAAGAAGAATTCGCGCGCGTCCTCGATCACCGCTTCGATCAGGTCACGCGGCCGGTTGACGGCCGCGGCGCGGCGCCGGCTCATTACCTGGGCCTGTTCGAATACATATTCGAGGGTGGCGACGACAAGCGAATCCTTGGTCGGGTAATGATGCAGTTGCGCGCCGCGCGAAAGGCCGGCTTCGGCGGCGACGTCGGCGGTTCGAAAGCGGGCGTAGCCGCGCCGGCGGATGAGTTCCGACGCGGCCTTGAGGATGCGCGTACGCGTTTCCTCGGTCCGTTCGGCTTGGGTTCGTCGCCTTGCGGTGCCGAGCGATCGGCGCGCAGTTTTTGCAGGGGCAGGAACACGATCAGGACGGCTTGCCATTTTTCTAGACCTCGATCTGAACGTTCCCGTCGACGATCGTGACGGGGTAGGTTTTCAATGCGATCTCGCAGGGCATGCCGGTCGGCTCGCCGGTGGTGACGTCGAACGTGCCGAAGTGGAACGTACATTCAACGATCTTTCCAGTGATGATGCCTTCTTCCGCAAGCGACGCTTCGCCATGGGTACACATGTCTGATGTCGCGTAGATCGCACCGTCGACCCGGTAGAGCGCGACGTTGGAGCCATCAGGCAGGGGGGCCTGCTTGATTTCGCCTTCGACTACTTCATTGGCGGCGCAGAGGACAATCGTTTCACCCATATCGAGACCTAAAGCATGGTGCTGCCGCCGTTGACGCTGATGACCTGTCCGGTCACGAACGATGCTTCGGCGGAAGCGAGATAGGAGACCATCGAGGCGACTTCCTCCATTTCGGCCGGACGGCCCATGGGGATGATGCTGACGAATTTGGCGGCGAGCGCGGGGTTGCTCTTGGTGATCGCTACCATCTGCGGCGTATTCACCGCGCAGGGCGCCACCGTATTGACGGTAATGCCGTCCTTGGCAAATTCGCGCGCCATGCCGGTGGTGAGGCCGTGAACGCCGCCCTTGGCGGCGTTATAGGCGGCATGGTCCCACAGGCCGTTGCGGACGGAGTCGGCGCCGAGATTGACGATCCGGCCATAGGCCTGCGCGCGCATTTTGGGCACCGCGTACCAGGAACACCACAGCACGGTCCAGAGATTGCGGTCGATGGTGGTTTTCAAGGTTTCAGGCGTTTGCTCGGTGAAGGCCTTGATGATGCCGCCGCCGGCATTGTTGACGAGGATGTCGAGGCGGCCGAAGCGTTCGCTGGCGAGATTGATGGTCTTCTCCGCCGTGCCCTGATCGGCGAGATCGCCGGCATGGCTGGCGACCTCGGCGTCGAATTCCTTGCTGAGATGGGCGCAGGCCTGTTTTAATCCGGCCTCGTCGAGGTCGGCAAGCACGAGCTTGGCGCCGTCTCTCGCCAGCCGTTCCGCGATCGCAAGGCCAATGCCCTTGGCCGCACCGGTGACGACGGCAACATTATCCCTGAGTTTCTTGTCCATTACCTCTTTGCTTTCACAGAATGATGCTGACGCGGCCCTGGGCGCGGAGGCCTTCGCTGTCCAGCAGGCAGCGCTTTTCCTTGATTCGGAACGTGCCGTTGCCGGGCACCAGGCGATACCGGTTGCTGCCGAAGAAGGTATCGGTCACGCCATCCTTGGTGCGATAGGTGATAAAGGCCGAACTAACCTCGATATCGTCGCCGATATGTTTTCTGATGCGAACGTTGCTGACGAGATGCCGCGTCCGCGAATGCGGGAACTCGGCATGCGCAGTTCGTTTCATCAGGCGCTTGACGCGCTCGCTGAGCCGGAACCGGTCATCGGCGACATAGAACAGGTTGTTGTCGGGCGAGGCGTCGACGGCCAGATCCGTCGCCGGGACGTAGTAGATCGCGTCGTCGGTGAACAGCTCCAGCCATTCCGGCAGCCGCCATTCATCCAGCAACTCGGCTTCGCCGAACAGGAAATCCTCGACGTCCGTGCGGGCTATGGTTTGCATCGTTGCTACTCCGTCGCTCATGCCGGCACCCGGAAAATATGCTCGTTCCAGTTCGACCAGAACGCGCGCATCTGCAATTCGTCGTCATAAGAGGGGTTTTCCTTCCCCATGCCTTTGGAAATGTCGTTCCACTGCGCCTCGGCGGAGTTACGAAAGCCGCGCTGGCACTGCTCGAGCGCCTCGACGTCATCGGGTGTCGCAAAGCCGCCGGGCCCGAGGAATTCGAGGAAATTGAACAGCCGGTATTTCCGTGCCCATTCGGTCTCTTCCTTGGGGGCCAGCGCCCAGGCGCTGATATTCATGAAGTCGGGTGCCGCGGGATAGTAGGTTCGCACCGTCACCGCCATGATGTCGTTGATCACGAGATTCGGGAAGATGAACAGGTTGCGGTTGAAGGTAGCGATGCGGTCGGCGCGTTCCTTGCCGAACCGTTTTACCAGGCCGTCATAAAGGCGTGAAAGCTCGCGTTTGCCTTCCTCTCCCCATGAAGGGATCCACTGCGCGACGGGACGGCCCCACGGCGCCTTGTATTCGAGGACAGCGTGCCCCTTGCCGAGGTCGCGGGCCGAACCTTCGAACGCGACCTGAGCGAGCGCGCCCGTCGCCGACTTCAGATAGTCCAGATAGGTCGCATGCGTGGTCAGCGCGTGGTAGCCGTCGATCGAGTTTTCGGTCAGCAGCTTCCAGTTCGCCCGCATCGAATATTCCTGCGTGCCGCCGACGATGGTCATTCCCATCTCGGCCTGGTCGCAGATCACGTCGAGATATTCCTTCACCGGTCCGAGGTAGTCCGAGAGGCTTTCGACGTCCTTGTCGAAGCAGATGAAGTTGAGATCGCGGTAGCTCTCGAACCGCGCGACCTGCTGCATGCTGGAGGTCGAACGCTCCTTGAAATCCGCGGCATAGGAGGATTCCCCGGGCTGACTGCGCAGCGCTCCATCGAGGCCGAATACCCAGCCGTGATAGAAGCACTGGAAGGATTTGGCGCTGCCGTGTTTCTCCCGGCAGACCTGCGCACCGCGATGCGGGCAGGTGTTGAGCATCGCCTTGAGATTGCCCTTGCCGTCGCGAGCGAACAGGATGTTCCGCCCGCCAACCGAACGCGTGACAAAGTCCCCGGGCCTGGCGAGTTCGGAGCTATGGCCGAGGTAGAGCCAGCATTTGTCGAATATTTGCGCCCGCTCGGCCTCCAGAATGTCGGGATCGACAAAGGCCCGGCGCGAAACCTTGAATATCTTCTTGCCCTCATCGATCATGAGCGCGGTATTCATCCGCTGGAACGCGTTCATTGCTGCCTCTCCCTAAAGAGTTCTTTGCTTTTCATTTCAAGGCGGCCCGCAGATCGTAGGCGGGCGATTCAAGATCGGCGCGCGACGGCCGGGCGTTTGCAGTAATTACGCGCTTGAGCATCGCCATTTCCTTGGCGGCATTGACCGATAGCGCGCCGACCATGTCCGAGCCACGCATCGCTACAATCGAGAATTTTCCCGAACGTTCGTCGCCGCGGACGATGTGATCGCTGTCGAGCATGTCGCCGGTGACCTGGATGTTCAGGTCGTATTGGTCGGTCCAGAACCAGGGCGGATCGCAGTACTCTTTTGCTTCGCCGATCATATTGCCGGCCACCGAAATCGCCTGGTTCTGGGCATTGGCCCAGGTCTCGACACGGATCGCGCGGCCGTGGCAGCGGCTCCATTGCAACGCCGCGTCGCCGGCGCAAAACACGTCTGACACCGCGGTGCGTCCGCAGGCATCAATGGCGATCCCTCCCTGTGACGGTAGGCCAAGCCGTCCGGCGACCGTCGGCACCGGTTCGACGCCAATGCCAATCAGCACCAGATCGGCCTCGATTGCATCGCCATCGCTGAGCTGGACGCCGTCGGGCGTCGTGCCGGTCACTGTCGCGCCAAAGACGAAGCTGACGCCATGGCTACGATGCTTTGCGGCGACGAGGTCGCTGACGAGTGTCGGGAATGCCCGAGCCAGCAAACGTTGTTCGCTCTCGATCACCGTGACGCTGCATCCGTTCTTGGCGGCGGCGCAGGCCGCCTCCAACCCGATCACGCCGCCACCGACGATCACGATGCGGGATTGGTGCTGAACGGATTTGCGAAAGCGCAGCGCGTCTTCGACGTTGCGGAGGTACTGGATTTCAATTCCAGAGTTCTCCAGCGCGGCGAGCCGCCGCGGCCGCGTGCCGGTCGCGATCAACAGGCGATCGAAGGGGAACGAGCGGCCATCCGCAGTCGTCACCGTGCGGCGGTCGGTATCGCAATCCGTGACGGCCGCACCGGTTTCGAGTCGAACATTCAGGACGTCGCTCCAATCCCGTGCCTGCTTGATATAGGCCACCGGCGTGTCCGCGCTGTGCAGCATCGCCTTGGACAATTGCGGCCGCTCATAGGGCGGGTGGGGCTCTTCGCCGAGGATGGTGATGGCGCCCTGAAAGCCGCGGGCGCGCAACGCCTCCGCCGCGCGGCCGCCAGCCTGGCCCGCTCCTGCGATCACGATGTTTTTGATTGGCGCCGTCAATTTCCGCTTTCGCTCCCTGACGCGGTCTTGATCGCCGCGTCCTTTTTGCAAATCGGTTGAGCGAACTCCGCCAAACCATGCCCGTTCATTCTTCGATTGCATCCATATTAAAAACAGTCCAACCTGCTTGTAAAGTAACATCGCAGGTTCTGCCCGAGAATGTGGGCTAAGCATGGTGCGGTGCATAACAAACTCGGGGAAGCGCATTGTGGCCGAGGCCATCGATATCCATACCCATTTCGTCCCGGGCAGTATTCCACAACATCCCGGTCGCAATCCGCTTTGGCCGGCGATCGAGCGCACGGGCGCCGATGGGGCTGCTGTCATGGTTGGCGGCAAGGTGTTTCGCGTCATCGATTCCCGGAGTTGGGACGCCACGCGCCGCGTCGACGACATGGCGGCCGACGATATCGACGTGCAGGTGGTCTCACCGATGCCGGAACTGCTGTCGCAC
Organism: Bradyrhizobium sp.; assembly: GCA_050726155.1. Classification (GTDB taxonomy): domain Bacteria; phylum Pseudomonadota; class Alphaproteobacteria; order Rhizobiales; family Xanthobacteraceae; genus Bradyrhizobium. The sequence continues at coordinate 6,285 of JBOHIT010000761.1, read as the reverse complement.
TGGTTTCCGGTCGCGGATGCCGACGCGCTGTGCCGATGCGTCAATGAGGGGATTGCCGAGCTCTGCAATGCCAATCCCGGGAAATTCATCGGCATCGGTATGGCTCCGATGCAGGATGCGTCTCTCGCGATCAAGCGATTGGATGAGATCAAGTCGCTCGGTCTGCGCGGCATCGAGATCGGCAGTCACATCAACGGTATCCCGCTCGGCGATATCCGGTTGCACGAGATCTATGCCGCTGCCGAACAGGCGGGGCTGATGGTGATGGTCCATCCGCTGCACCCGCTTGGTCTCGACCGGATCGGCGGCCGGCCCGAACTGGCGGCTGTAGCGGCGTTTCCGCTCGAAACTGCCTTTGCCGCGGTGTCGTTGATGACAAACGGCGTAACCGAGCGGTTCCCAAAACTGCGGGTCCTGCTGAGCCATGGTGGCGGGGCGTTGCCCTGGATCCTGCCGCGGCTACGGCACGCAAGGACCGTCGGGCCGCCATTGGACAGCCTGTTTCCGCGCGATCCTGGCGAGATGGTAAAGTCGTTCTATTACGACACCATCCTCTACGACGACGTCGCGCTGAACTACCTGGTGGCCAAGGTCGGTAAGAATCGTCTGGTGGCGGGATCGGATTATCCCTTTACGATCAAGCAGGACCGGCCGGCCGAGTTTGCCGAGCAGGCGCTGGGCCTCGCACGCGAAACGTTTACGAGCAATGTGATGGAGTTGCTGGGTCTCAAGGCCAAAGCGACGGCTTGAGGTCGCGCTGAAACGGGGAGGTTGTTCTGGGTACTTGCTATTCCTACCGTCAATTCTGTTCGCTCGGACTGCTCCCGCCGCGCACGCCGGCAAGGCCGGATCCGCAGGTGCCGCGCGACCGCGCATTGGGGCCGTGCGCGCATGGCACCATCGGTGCATTTTACTTCTATGCTGAGGGGTCCCGCGACGATCCCGCATTCGGCTTCTGCGACATCGAGGTTTCCGTTCAAGCGGTGGCGGCCGGCAAGGTGCGGCTTGAACTCTATTGCATCGCCGACGGCTACCAGAGCGCACGTGGCGTTGGCGCCAGCTATCCGCTCAGGATCGCGGTGATGGCAAGAGATCAGGTGCTGGCCGTGGCGAATTGGCATTTCGCCGACGTGATCTGCGGCCACGCCGATCCCATGAACTTCGCAACCGATCTCGATATCGCGAATGAATTGTTCCTGCAGATCGACCGGATCGAACTGCAGCAAACCAAGGGCGAGTCCAGGCCGTGCGACTAGGAAGAAGGCGAGGCCTCCGCGCCAACCGCCGCTGCAGGCCTGCGACAAAAGAAACAGGCTAACTTGCTTGTAAGCCAAAAATTAGTATGCTAGTGTACCGTTAAATTGAGATCCGTTCAAGCGGGCTTAACGGGGAGGGAAATATGATCCGGAAATTTGGATGGGTGACCGCGGTTGCCTTGCTGGCCGTCGCAACGATCGGCAATGTTTCGGCCGCCGAGAAGAAATACGGGCCCGGCGTCACCGATACCGAGATCAAGCTCGGTCAGACTCTCCCGTATAGCGGGCCGGCGTCGGCGTTCTCCAGCTATGGACGCGTGATGACCGGCTATTTAAAGATGGTCAACGAGGCCGGCGGCATCAACGGCCGCAAGATCAACATGATCTCGCTCGACAACGCCTTCAGTCCGCCGAAGGCGATCGAACAGACCCGAAAACTGGTCGAGGATGACGGAGTGCTGGCCGATGTCGGCACCGTCGGCACGACGCCCAATGTTGCGATCCAGAAATATCTGAACGGCGCCAAGGTGCCGCACATCTTCGTCTCGGCCGGTGGTCGACGTTTTGCCGACCCTCAGAATTTCCCCTGGACCGTGCCGACGTATCCGGGCTTCGAGATGGAGGGGAAAACCTTCGGGCAATACATCCTCAAGCACAAGCCGGCGGCCAAAGTCGGCGTGCTCTATCAGAACGATGACTACGGCAAGGACTTCCTGGTGGGCCTGAAGACCGCGCTCGGTGACAAGATAAAAATCGTGGCCGAGGTTGCCTATGAAATAACGGAGCCGACTATCGACTCCCAGATCGTTCGTCTCAAGGATTCCGGTGCGGACACGTTGCTGTATTTCTCGACGCCAAAGTTCACGGCGCAAGGGTTGCGCAAGGTGAAGGAGACCGGATGGACGCCGCTACAATTCCTTGCCAGCCCTACCAACTCCGTCAAGACCGTCCTGGAGCCGGCTGGCCTTGAAAACGCACAAGGCATCATCACGACGCAATTCACCAAGCAAGCCGGAGATCCGGCGTGGGCCAATGATCCCGAAGTGACGGAGTATGTGGAGTTCATGAAGAAGTGGGTACCCAATGACAATCCCGGCGATTTCATTGGTCTGACAGGCTACATCAACGTGCAAGGCATCGTCCATGCGATCAAGCAGTGCGGCGACGACCTGACGCGCGAAAATCTTCTGAAGCAGGCGACCAACCTGAAGGGGCAGCGCTACAAAATGATGCTGCCCGGCGTTCTGCTCAACACCACCCCGCAGGACTATGCCCCCTATGAATCGCTGCGCATGGCGAAGTTCGAAGGCTCATCCTGGAAGCTGATTGACGAAGCCGGTACTTCTGCATCGGCAAAATGACGGCGGCCGTGGGGTCACTAATCCTGTCCATGAAATCATGATCGAGATCGTTAGCGGTGGCGATAGTGCCGAATGACCGCTTGTGCGCAAAGCGGTCACTGACATGTAAAAAGAAAAGCTCCCTGTTACTTCAGGACGACTACCCAGTTCGCCCAAAAAAATTCCCTGTTACTTGGATTAGGGAGTTGCGTGCAAAAACGCCTGTATCGCAGTGGCTTCTGACTGCTTGCAATGTCTCCAGGCGCCCAAAAATCGCCTCCCTGTAAAATTCCCTGTTTGCAGGGAAATTGAGCGGAGACCGGTGCGATCAGCATTGCTTAGCCAACGGGCCAGTCCTGCGTTCCGCCAGGCTCCCAGGAAATGCGAGAACGGGCCGGAAATCCCGGCTTTTCGCACATTCGATTTCGTCTCCGGACACCCGGTTCGCCGATCTTGAGGTGGAAATCGCCGAAAGTCTCCGGCCTTGTCCGCGAATATTCCCGTTTTGCGGAGACTATCGGCGGAGACTGGTTTGATCATGACTGCCGCCAGACCGTGTCGGTGCGACAGGTCCGGAAATATCAGACCGGATTCTTTGGCGATACATACTCACATTTGATCTGGTTGGGTTTGGCTTTGGGCGCAGCGCTTACGCTGTTTACAGACGCTAGGATGAGGGCAGCCGTACCGAGATCGTTGACGAGACATTCGCTTCCTTGCGCCTGCAAGCTGGTTAGGTGAGTGCCGCCGGCGCCACTCTTGGTAAAACGAGCCGAACGCTTGTGCCTTTGTCGGGTTCGCTATCCAGTGTAAGCGTGCCACCCAAACAACTCGTGACGATGGTGTGGACGATATGCAGGCCAAGTCCGGTATTGCCCTGTTTGCGCCGTGTCGTGAAGAACGGATCGAATGCCTTTCGCCTGACATCAAGGCTCATACCGCAACCATCGTCGGAAAAAAGGACATCAACAGTGGCGTCGCTCGCAGCCTGGACCTTGATGTCGATGGTCCCATACTTCCGCTCTGGAAATGCATGCGTGACCGCATTGAGGAAGAGGTTGGTTAGCACCTGTCCATACGGACCTGGATAGCTGTCCATCGACAGATCGGGTTGGCATTCAAACGTGAGGGTGAGATCTTGCTTTCCGAGGCCAGGTCGGAGGCTTTTGACAATCTGCTCGGTTAGATCCCCGAGGTCAAATACGCGCTGGTTCACATAGCTTTGGTCGCTCGCCACCTGCTTGAACGACTGGATCAGGTTCGCTGCGCGATTGAGGTTGGTGACCAATTGCGAAGATGCCTCGCGGCTGACCTCCAGGAAGTCGCTCAAGGTCGATCGTTTGAGAGTGCCATTTGCGAACTCCTCCGCGATCATCGCCGTCTTGTGTTCCAGCGAGGAGGCGACCGTCAAACTTGTCCCTACGGGGTTGTTGATCTCGTGGGCCACCCCGGCCACCAGCCGGCCTAGCGCGGCGAGCTTTTCGGCTTCAATGAGGGAGTTCTGAGTCTCTTTGAGATTGCGCAGGGCAGCTTCGGCCGCGTCCTTCGCGCTTCGCAGCTCTTGCTCGCCGCGCTTGCGCTCGCTGATATCGATGTGGGTGCCGATCCAGCCATAGACGGCGGAGGCTGAATCCCGCAGCGGAACAGCGCGCGTCAAAAATGGGCGATACTGGCCATCGGCTCCGCGCAAAGACACCTCCAGCTCGAACGGCGTGCCGGTTTGCAGCGCCTGCGCCCAGCGTTCGCGAGCTTTATGGAACGGGCCGGGTGCCAGGGCCGCCTGCCAGTCCTGAAGGTCTGTGCCCGTATACTGGCGCCAATGATTGTTGAACCAGAAGACCTTGCCGTCTGCCTCGGCCATCCATACCAGCTGAGGAATTGAATCGGCCAGCGTATGAAATTGGCGTTCGCTTGCTTTCAGCGCGGCTTCGGCACGCTTTCGCTCTGTGATTTCCTCCGCCGCAACATTGACGCCAACGATTTCGCCGACCGAGTTGCGCAGCGGATGCCAATAGGTGACCCAAAAGCGCTCGTCGACCTGATCGGCGCGCTGACCGGCAACCTCGACGCCGATCACGGGGTCGCCGGTATTCATAATCGAGTCGACGATGCCCTGGACTGGGTCAGCCAAAGCGGGGACGCATTCCCGAACGGATCGCCCAAGATGATCTTCCACCGAGATACCGCATATCTCGGTGAGCCGCTGATTGATTTGCAGATAGCGGCAGTCGGGAGAAAGAAAGGCAAGGCCGATGGGCGCGGTGTCATAGATCAGCTGCAAGGCCGGCGGCTGCGCAAGTGGCACGCCAAAAACCGGTGACGGTTGCACTGCGGTAGCGTCACGATCAAGACCGTTCAACAAAGGACATCCCCTGCCTCTGCGCGCCGACCCCCAAACGTTACCAGAATAAGCGCTCGCGGCTAGGCTAAAACGGTCCTCACCAGGCTGGGAGCTCTTGCCACGCCGGACTTTGCATGATTTGCGCTCCATGCGGAGCGCGCTATGGAACACGTGAGGCGATCGTGATCAGGTCGACGACGATGTCGAGTGTAGATGACGATGCAAAGCTTTGAATCGTCGCAACATCGCTGGTGATGGTGGACATCAGCGCGCCAGTCTTGACGTTGTCGTAGTAGCGCAGCGAGAGGCGGTGCCATTGCTCGTAAATGCGAATACGCAAGTCGTTTGCTACCCACTGCCCCACGCTGGTGGTGTAGTAATTGTCGATATAGGTGGCGATCGCTCCGAGGATGGCGAAAAACAGGGTCGCGACTCCTGCAAACAGGACAACACCGAGTGTATGACGTCCAAAACCGTAATCGTGGGCCCACGCGAGCCAGTACGGAAGCTTGTAGTGTCCGAGGGCGTCGTCGAGCACAAGCTTGAGCGGCCACGGTGCCGCGAGGCTCATGGCGATTTCGACCAGCATTGCGATGAACACAATGATTACCAGCCACGGGCGAAGGTCAAGAACCAGGCGGTTCAACCGCCGGCTCTTGTGTGCAGCCCATCCACCGAAACGGCGGTCCCAGCGATGGATTTCGGAAGCGGCATTGCTGATCACCTGGTCATGGCGGGCCTTCTGGTTCAATTAAAGTTTCATGACGTTACGTCGCCGGCTATGCAAAATCCGCAAGGTCGCCGAGACCAGGTTATTCGAATGAGAGAAATCAAATTCCGATCTGATAGGACTCCGAGCCTTCTTCTCGATATTGTGGGAGCCGTCGTCCTGTGGTCGGATTTTGCATAGACGACGCCATGTCTAGATGGCCATGATTGGCGAAAGCGGTCTCGTCGTGACCGTTGAGCCAAAGCACGAGTGAGGAGCCAGCAGATGCCGATCTCAATTTCAATGATTGTCCTGGGCTCGCAGCTGGTCATGCCGGTAGCTGACGGTGTGCCGAAGTTCGATATCGCGCGGAGTTGCAAGCTCGATGTCGCTGCCACCGCCGGCCTCTCCGTTGATCAGTCGCTAAAGAGCTGCATCAATGACGAACAGACGGCAAAGCGGCAGCTCGTCGGCCAGTGGTCGAAATTTCCCGCGCCAAGCCGGGCAAGCTGTGTCTCGCAAGAGAGCATTGGCGGCACGCCAAGCTACGTCAGTTTGCAGACCTGCCTCCAAATGGGGCAGTGGGCGCGGTAGCAAGCTCAGCCGTGGTGATCATATTCGCTCAGCGCAATCCGGACC
>JBOHIT010000760.1:0-4521 GCA_050726155.1 Bradyrhizobium sp. | reverse complement strand
GGGAGAGGGGGAAGTGAGCGGCATCCTGTAGGGACTACACCCTCGCTCCCAGCCCCTGCAAAAACCTCGTCAAATCGTCGGTGACGTGATCGACATAGGCGGCGTCGCGGCCTTCCAGTTCCCAGTCCTCGCGGACCACTTCCTTGGCCCCATCGGGCACGACAAGCACCGTGGTCATGCCGAGTTCGTGCGGCACCACGAGGTTACGGGCGAGATCCTCGAACATTGCGGATTTCGCGGGATTCACGCCGTGGACCCGGAGGAATTTCTGGTAGGTCTGCAGCGCCGGCTTCGGCTCGAGGTCCGCGGCGATGATGTCGAACACCGCCTCGAAATGATCGCCGATGCCAAGACGCTCCAGCACCGCGCCGGCATGGTCGGTCGAACCGTTGGTCAGGATCAGCTTGCGCCCCGGGAGCTTGGCGATCGCGGCGCCCATCGTGGGGTTGGGTTCAAGCGGCGAATGATCGATCTTGTGCACGTAAGCGAGGTAGTCGTCGGCGTGCACGCCGTGCTCGGTCATCATGCCGCGCATGCTGGTGCCGTAGCGGCGGTAATAATCCTTCTGGATCACGCGGGCCTCTTCCGCAGAAATCTTCAGGTAGGCGCTGATGAACTCGCCGATCCTTGCATCGACCTGCTGCCACAGATTGACGTGATGCGGGTACAGCGTGTTGTCGAGATCGAACACCCAGGTGTCGATGTGCGCGAAGGTGCTGGGTGTATTCATAGACTCTTTCATGGCATCGCGAACCGCAGCGTCTTGCCGCCGCCCGACATGTCGACGGCGGCAAAGCCGATCGGGCTGAGGCCGCGGCTGCCGCAATCGCCCTGTTCGTTGATCTCGAACTTGCTCTCGCGGGTGCAGAGTTGCGTGGTGCCGCCCCAGTTCAGCGGCCGGTCCTTGATGCTGATGACGCGGTTTTCACCATCGACGGCCTCGGCAAAACTGAACACCTGTTTCGGCTGCCCGATCACGTCGGGGTGCAGGCATTTGCCGGGATCGATCCGGTACCAGCCGCGGCTGGTGACAGCCTTGCCGTCATCGGTGGCGATCGCGGCCATGATCTTGTGCGGCGTATCGTTGCACCAGGTCAGCCCCGTCGCGGATGGCGACTGCACCGCGTCGATCATCGTGGTGAAGAAGTTCGGCGATTGCACGATGTCGGCGGCGAGCCCGCGATTTTTCAGGAACGCGCTCAACGCGCCTTGCGTCTTCGGTCCATCGACGCCGTCGATCGGGGCGGCGTCATAGCCCGCGATCACCAGCAGCCGCTGGATGCCGGCAAGCCGCGCCTGTTCGTCGTCATACTCGCTGCCCTCGGCGAGATAGGCAACCAGATTGCCGTCATCGGTCTGCGTCGGCGTGATCTGGGTGAACGGCGCCGGCGTCTGTCCGGTGCGGCACTGGCGTGCCGCGGCGATGACGAAATTCTCCGGCGCGATGCACAGCGTGTCGTTACCGCTCTGCGGGATCGGAGAGGCGCCGTAGACGCCGAGCGCCCGCGCGTTCAGCAAAATGCGATCGGCCGTCAGTGCGCCCTGCACCACGACGCGGCAGGCGGCCGGATCGATGCGAAACCAGCCGCGCGTCGCGGTCGCCGATTTGTCGTCGATGCCGATTGCGGCCTCGACCACATAGCTCATGCGGTTGCAGAGTTTCAGGTCGGCCAGTGCCGGTGCCGCCGAGAAGAACAGCGAGATCGACGCCGCCGGCAGCGCCAGCACGGTGCGCCTCCCATATCGCCGCATTCTTGCGCGGAAGCTGCGCGCGAGCATCGGAGGCGGGGAGATCGCGTGGGTCACTTGTGGATCAGCGTGCCGGTGCCTTGATTGGTGAACAATTCGAGCAGCACGGCGTGCGGCGTCTTGCCGTCGATGATGACGACGCCCTGCACGCCCTGTTCCAGCGAATAGATGCAGGTCTCGACCTTGGGGATCATGCCGCCCGAAATCGTGCCGTCGGCGATCAGCTTGCGCGCGTCCTTCACCGACAATTCCGGAATCAGCTTCTTGGACTTGTCGAGCACGCCGGGAACGTCGGTCAGCAGCAGCAGGCGTTTTGCTTTCAGCGCACCGGCCACCGCACCGGCAAAGGTGTCGGCGTTGACGTTGAGCGTTTGTCCGTCACGCGACGTCGCCAGCGGCGCCAGCACCGGGATCAACTCATGGCCGATCAACTGGTTCAACAAGGTCAGATCGACCTTGTCGGGATCGCCGACGAAGCCGAGATCGATCGCCTTTTCGATATTGGAATCCGGATCGACCATGGTGCGCGTCGTCTTCGACGCCTTCACCATATTGCCGTCCTTGCCGCTGAGGCCGACGGCTTTGCCGCCGGCTTCGTTGATGTAGCCGACCAGTTGCTTGTTGACCGAACCGGCCAGCACCATCTCGACGATCTCGATGGTCGCGGCATCGGTGATGCGCAGGCCGGCGGCGAATTCGGACTGGATGCCGAGCCGCTTCAGCATGGTCGCGATCTGCGGCCCGCCGCCATGCACCACCACCGGATTAATGGCGGTCTGCTCCAGGAGCACGATGTCGCGGGCGAAGGCCTTGGCGAGATCCTCGGCGCCCATGGCGTGGCCGCCATATTTAATGACGATGGTTTCCTCGTCATATTCCTGCATGTGCGGCAGCGCTTCGGACAGGATGCGGGCCTGATCGAGCGGGCTGATATGTTGCGAGTCGGTCATGAAGCGGCTCTCGTCGTTCAGATGTCGGGCCGGGTTCTAGCTGATTGGCGGGCAGGGCGCAAAGTGGGGTCGTGTAATTCCGTAGGCCGGATTGCGCTTCGCTCCACTTGGGTTACTGGGGCTTGGGCCAGGCCGCAGACACCGTCAGCACCAGCCAGCTCGCGATTAACAGCGTGCCGCCGGTCGGCGCGGCCATTGGAAACAGGCCGTGGCCGGAATATTGCCGCAGCGTCAGGTCGCCGGCGAACAGGCCGGCGGCGATGACGAAGCCGAAGGCGGCCACGAGGCCGATCCTGGCGTGGATGATGCCGCGCTCGGCCAGCGCCACGGCCGCCAGCACGGCGGTGGCGTGAAACAGCAGCATCGATGACGCCGAGGCGAGCCGTGACGCATCGGCCTGATGCGCGGCCGCCGCGGCCAGCATGACGCCATCGGCGCCCATGATGGCGGCAAGCACGATCAGGATACGACAGGCGCGTGACATCAGCTGCGCTCGCGGAGCAGGCGTACCATCGCCGCGCGCAATTCCGGCATGCCGCTGCCATCGCGCGAGGAGGTCACCAGCACGTCCGGAAATGCGGCCGGATGCTTGGCGAGCGCGGCTGTCGTCTCTTCGATGTGCTGTTCGAGTTCAGCCCGCTTCACCTGGTCCGCCTTGGTCAGCACCACCTGATAGCTCACGGCCGACTTGTCGAGCGTCTTCAGCACGTCGCGGTCGACGTCCTTGATGCCGTGGCGGGCGTCGATCAGCACGTAGACCCGCGCCAGCGTGGCGCGTCCCTGCAGGAATTGATGGATCAGCTTGGTCCATGATGCGACCTTGGCCTTCGGCGCCGAGGCGTAGCCATAGCCGGGCATGTCGACCAGCCGCAGTCCGGCATTTTCGGGGCCTTCGAAGAAGATCAGTTCCTGGGTGCGGCCGGGCGTATGCGAGGTGCGCGCCAGAGCGTTGCGGCCGGTCAGTGCGTTGATCAGGCTCGATTTGCCGACATTGGAACGGCCGGCAAACGCCACCTCCATGCTGGCCATCGGCGGCAGGGTTTCGATCGAGGGCGAGGCCCAGACGAACTGCCACTCGCCGGCGAACAGCTTTCGCCCCTCTTCGATCAGCTTCGCATCGGTTTCCGTGGTCATGCGAAGGTTTCCATTCCTCGTCATGGCCGGGCTTGTCCCGGCCATCCACGACTTACTGCTCTGCCCTAAAGACGTGGATGCCCGGGACAAGCCCGGGCATGACGGATTAGAGAGCGTTGTTACACTCAGTATCGAAAGCGTCAGGTCTTCTCGACGGCCTTCTTGGCGAACGTCGACTTGAGATTGTCGAATAACTCCACCTTCACGCCGTTCTTGCGCATGATGAAGCTCTGCTGCAGCACCGACAGCAAATTGTTCCAGGCCCAGTAGATCACGAGACCCGCCGGGAAGCCGGCCAGCATGAAGGTGAAGATCAGCGGCATCCAGTCGAAGATCATCTTCTGGGTCGGATCCGGCGGCGTCGGATTGAGCTTCATCTGGAACCACATCGTGATGCCCATGATGATCGGCCAGACGCCGAGCATCAGATACGGGCCGATATGCGGTCCCATCACCATGGGATCGAACGGGATCAGGCCGAACAGGTTGAAGATCGTGGTCGGATCGGGCGCCGAGAGGTCCTTGATCCAGCCGTAGAACGGCGCATGCCGCATTTCGATGGTGACGAACAGCACCTTGTACAGCGAGAAGAACACCGGGATCTGGACCGCGATGGGGAGGCAGCCCGCAAGCGGATTGATCTTCTCCTCCTTGTAGAGGGCCATCATCTCCTGCTGCTGCTTCATCT
>JBOHIT010000759.1:0-10655 GCA_050726155.1 Bradyrhizobium sp. | reverse complement strand
GCCAGCGCCGTGCCAAGGCCGTACACGACCATCGCGCCGCCGACGAGCGCGAACAAGGTCCAGGCCGCGGCCCCCGACGATGCCAGCCACCAGCCGCCGATCCCGACCAGCAGCAACCGGGCGGTTCCGGCGAGTACGGGGCCACCGACCTTGGCCGCGCCCTGCGAGGAGAAATAGAGGCAAGCGCCAACGCCGAAGAAGCCGAAGGCCGGGCCGGCCCAGGCGAAGTACGAAGCGGCGGCTGCCGTCACGCCGGGATCGCTGGTGAACAGCGAGACCCACAGCGTCGGTTGGATCGCCACGATCAGGCCGACCACACCGACGGTCAGGCCCGCGGCGGCGGCGGCGGTCCATGCCACCTGACGCGCGCGCGTGACGAGGCCGGCGCCCATCGCCATCCCCACCATCGGCACCGAGGCGACGCCGAATGCGAACGCGATGGGGGTCAGCAGGAATTCCAGCCGCGAGCCCATGCCGTAACCGGCCAGCGTTTCGGTGCCGAGGCCTGCCACGATTTTGGTGAAGATCAGGATGGTCAGCACAGTCTGCAGCGGTGACAGGCAGGAGACCGCGCCGACCTTGAGAATGTCGACGAACATGTCGCGCTGAAATGTGAACGAAGCAAAATTCAGCTGAAGCCGGCTGCGGCCACTGGCGAGATACCATGCCAGGAATATCGCCCCTAATGTGAAGGCGGTGAGCTGACCTGCGGCAACGCCGGGCATGCCGAGTTTTGGCAGGCCGAACAATCCAAGACCGAGGCCGCCGCCGACCGCGACCTGAACGATGGCGACGGCGATCAGTACGCCCGCGGGAATGCGCATGTCGCCGGTGCCGCGCACCACCGAGGACAGCGTATTGACCAGCCAGATCGATATCGCGCCGGAGAACAGCACGTGCGAATATTGCACGGCCTGTTCGAGCACGCCGCCGCGGCCGCCGAGCAGCGAATAGAATTGCCGGCCGAACGCCAGCATCATCACGGTGAAGAACAATCCGGCGCAGATGCCGATGATCGCCGCATGCAGCGCCAATGTCGCGGCACGGTCGCGATCGCCGGCGCCGAGCGCGCGGCTGATGGCCGACGAAACGCCGCCGCCCATCGCGCCCGCCGACATCATCTGCGTCAGCATCACGAAGGGAAACACCAGCGCGATCCCGGCCAGCGGCTCGGTGCCGAGGCGGCCGATATAGGAGGTCTCGGCGACCGCAACCAGCGTCGTTCCGAACATGGCGATCGCATTGGGGAGTGCGAGCGTCAACAACGTCGGCAGGATCGGCGCCGTCAACAGCCCGTTGATCGGGGCGGCGGGTGCCGCAACCGGGCGCAAATCAAGCGGAGCGTCGATCGTCATGCGTCACCGGCTGATCGGCCCTCAGGAGATCCATCAAGGACGAAATATTACGAGTGACATACTACTTATGGGCTGGTGCAAGCCTGCGCCACCCATTGCCGCGCAGGGGTCACCATGGCAGGCCGCATAGGTCGATGGTGCCGTCGCGCGGGGCGCGGCTGATATCGAACACGAACGGCGCCATTGCCTCGAAACGAACCCGTCCCTCCGGCTGCAGGGCATAGATTTCGCCGGTGAAGGGGTGCCAACCGCGCGCCTGGTAGAAGGCGTAATTGTGCGGCTCGCAGAACAGCAATGCGAACCGCAGCGCTTCGTGGTCGCGCATGGTCTGGATCGCGGCGCCGAGCGCGACACTGGCATAGCCTTTCCCCCGGCAATCCTCGCGGGTCGCGACCCCGCCGATACCGCCGATGTTGACCTTGCGCCCGTTCCACGTCGCGGTACGGAAGTAGATGCCGACATGGCAGGCGAGGCCGGCTTTGGAAGAATCTTCCGGCGCATCGATGAGCACGCGCAGATCGGCGTGGGCCCATTCGACGTTCCCCCAGGACAATTTCTCCACCACATAGCGCGGCCAGACCGCCTTCATCAGCGGTTCGACCCTCGGCCATGATGCGTCCCCGTTCAGGACGTCGATCTCGATGCTCATTTTTTGCCCCGCGAAACCGTCTGTCCCGTCATACGCCGGACGCGCAGCATCGTTACCGAAGAACCCGCCGGTTTTGTCAAATTGCGGTGTTTAAGCGCAATGGAACCTTCTATAAGGGTTTCCGTTAGACCACGTCTCCCATCATTTTCGGACATCACCCCATGACCTTCACGCTGCCCAATCTACCCTATGCCCACGACGCCTTGGCCCCCCATATGTCCAAGGAAACGTTGGAATTCCATCACGACAAGCACCATCAGGCTTACGTGACCAACGGAAACAATGCGATCAAGGGGACCGAATTCGAAGGCAAGTCCCTCGAGGAGATCGTCAAGGCTTCGTTCGGCAAGAACCCGGCCGTATTCAACAATGCCGGCCAGCACTACAACCATCTGCACTTCTGGAACTGGATGAAGCCGAATGGCGGCGGCAGCAAGCTGCCCGGCCGTCTGGAAAAGAAGATCACCGAGGACCTCGGCGGGCTTGAGAAGTTCAAGACCGACTTCGCCGCCGCCGGCGTCGGCCAGTTCGGCTCCGGCTGGTGCTGGTTGTCGGTCAAGAACGGCAAGCTCGAAATCTCCAAGACCGCGAACGGCGAGAGCCCGCTGGTTCATGGCGCAACCCCGATCCTCGGCTGCGACGTCTGGGAGCATTCCTACTACATCGACTATCGCAACCGCCGTCCGGATTATCTCAAGGCGTTCGTCGATCACCTCGTGAACTGGGACTATGTCGACGAACTGTTCTCCAAGGCTTGATGATTGAGCCCGTCATTCCGGGGCGGCGCGTAGCGACGAACCCGGAATCCATCCGGCCGCATATTGTGACGTGAAATGGATTCCGGGCTCAGCCCTGCGGGCTGCCCCGGAACGACAGCGGGATGAATATTCAAGGGGCGGCAGTGCAAAACTGCCGCCCTTATCCTTTGCGCTCCCCACAGCGATCCTTGCAGGCGTCGCGGCCTTGCGGCACAAGCGCTGTTACCGGGTGATTTCACGATCTGGAAAATGCTGCGATGAGCTATCTCTTGGTATTCTTTGGCGGCGGTCTTGGCGCCACGCTGCGCCACCTCGTCAATCTCACATGCGCCCGCTGCATCGGCATTGGTTTTCCCTGGGGCACCTTCATCATCAACATATCAGGATCGACCGTGATGGGGTTGATCGCGGGGTATCTCGCCTTCAAGGGCGAGCCGTCGCAGCCGTGGCGGCTGTTCCTGATGACCGGGATTCTCGGCGGCTACACCACATTCTCCGCGTTCTCGCTCGAAACGGCGCTGCTCTACGAGCGCGGCGAACTGGGATTGGCGGCGGCTTACGTGCTTGGCTCGGTGGTGCTGTCGATTGCCGGCCTGTTCGCCGGACTGGCGCTGGTGCGCCATCTGACCTGAGCAGGCTGGTGACGCCCCCGCATGGCCATCCCTGACGGGCGCATGGATAGCGCCGTTGTTCCGTTTGCGTGAGACCCCAGCGGAGACTAAGCAGGGTTGAGACTTAACCCTGCCGATTCATTGCATTGTCAGAACCTCCTTTGAAAGGCCCGGCGCCCGCCGACGATGGCGCGGAAGCCGCTCCGCGGCGCAAGCGCAAGCCCGTTGGCTGGTCGATGATCTTCATTGGCGTGCTGGTCGCGGTCAGCGCCGCGCTGGTCTGGCGCCGTGACGGTCTCGACGGTGTGCTCAAAATTCTCACCCATGATCTCGGGCTGTTCGGCGAGATACTGCCGCGCGTGCTGGCCGGCTGCCTGCTCGGCGCCTTCATCGCGGAAATTCTGCCGCACGAAAAAGTGTCGCGTGCGCTCGGGCCGAACTCCGGCCTGAAGGGATTGCTGATCGGCACCGCATTCGGCGCGATCCTGCCCGGCGGGCCGTTCACCGCCTATCCCGTGGCGGCGGCGCTGCTCACCGTCGGTGCCGATTTCGGCGCCACCATCGCGATGGTCGTGAGCTGGACGCTGATCGGCTATGGCCGCGCGGTAGCCTGGGAGTTGCCGATCCTGGGTACCGATTTCACGCTGTGGCGGATCGTGATCTCGCTGCCGATTCCGGTGCTGGCCGGCGCGCTCGGGCGCTTCGTCTATGTGCGGATGTATCCGAAAGGCGAGCCGTCATGACGATGAGCGCGCTCGTCATCGACGTGACCTTGTGGGGCTCGGTGCTGGTGCTCGGTTTCATCGCCTACCAGCGCGGCCGGGTCGTGGTCGTTTCGGCGACGCGCGAGGGCGCACTGGATTTCATCAATATCGTGCCGCGGATCGCGCTCGGTGTGATCGGCTCCGGCTATATCGCCGCCGTGATCCCGCCCGAAGTCATCACCGGCTGGCTGGGCCCGGATTCCGGCTGGCTCGGCGTGCTCACCGCTGTCATCGCGGGGGCGGCGACGCCGGGAGGCCCGGTGGTCGGCTTTTCGATCGGCGCGGTGGCGCTCAAGGTCGGCGGCGGCCCGCCGCAGGTGATCGCCTACGTGGTCGCCTGGGCGCTGTTCGCGTTCCAGCGGATGATCCTGTGGGAAGTCCCGTTCATGCCGGCGCGTTTCGTCTGGTTCCGGGCCGCGGTGTCGGTGCCGTTTCCCTTCCTGGCGGCGGCGCTGGCGATGGCGATCGGAAAGCCTTGAGGCCGGGCGCTCGGTGGACTCCCGTTATGTTATAATATAACATATTTGCATGACCCACTCCTACTCCCATTCCCACGACCATGGTCACCACCACGGGCACGCGCACGGCCAAGGTCATACCCACAGCCATGACCCCTCGACGCCGCATCCGGCGCAACCGGCGCCGTGGTCGATCCTGCGCATGACGGTGGCGGCGCGGCTTGGCGCGGCGATCGCCGTCAGTGCCTGCCTTTGGGTGGTCGTGCTGGTGGCGATGAGGTGAGCATGGCGGCCAAAGCCCAGGTCAAATTCAGCAACGTCACGCTCGGCTATGACCGGCATCCGGCGGTGCATCACCTCAATCTTGAAGTCGCCGAGGGCGCGCTGGTCGCGGTGATCGGGCCGAACGGCGCCGGCAAGTCGACGCTGTTTCGCGGGCTCGCCGGCATCCTGAAACCCCTGGCAGGTTCGATCTCGCTTGGCGGGCTCGACAGCAAGGATATTGCCTACCTGCCGCAGACCGCCGACATCGACCGCAGCTTCCCGATCTCGGTGTTCGATTTCGTCGGCACGGGACTTTGGCGCTCGACCGGCTTCTTCGGCGGCATGGGCAAGGCTGCACGGGACAAAATTTTGGCGGGGCTCGCCGCTGTCGGCCTCAACGGTTTCGAGAACCGCCCGATCGGCACGCTATCCGGCGGCCAGATGCAGCGCATGCTGTTCGCGCGCGTGCTGTTGCAGGACGCGCGCCTGATCGTGCTCGACGAACCGTTCAACGCCATCGACGCAAAAACTTCCGCGGACCTGATTGCGCTGGTCAAGCGCTGGCATCATGAAGGGCGCACCGTGCTGGCGGCGCTGCACGATCTGGACATGGTGCGCAATCATTTCCCCGAAACGCTGCTGCTAGCCCGTGGGCCGGTCGCATGGGGCGCGACCGCGCAGGCGCTAACCCCGGAAAACCTGTTGGTGGCAATGAAGATGTGCGAAGCCTTCGACGACCGGGCAGCCGCCTGCGCCGCGGATGTGCCATCGCGGGCGGCCTGACTGCAATGCTGTATGATGCGCTGATCGCGCCGTTCACCGAATTCGAGTTCATGCGCCGCGCGCTGGCGGCGGTGATCGCGCTGTCGCTGGGTGCAGCGCCGATCGGCGTGTTCCTGATGCTGCGGCGGATGAGCCTCGTGGGTGATGCGATGGCGCATGCGATCCTGCCGGGGGCGGCGATCGGCTTTTTGGTCTCGGGCCTCAATTTGTTTGCGATGACCACCGGCGGATTGATTGCGGGCTTCACGGTCGCGATCCTGGCCGGCGTGGTCGCACGCACCACCGAACTCAAGGAAGACGCTTCGCTGGCGACGTTCTATCTGGTGTCGCTGGCGCTCGGCGTCACCATCGTTTCCATCAAGGGTACCAACATCGACCTGCTGCACGTGCTGTTCGGCAACATCCTGGCGATGGACGACCAGACGCTGCTGGTGATCGCCTTCAACGCCACCATTACGTTGCTCGTGCTGGCGGTGATCTATCGGCCGCTGGTGATCGAATGCGTCGATCCGGTGTTCCTGCGCACGGTGAGCCGCGCAGGCGCCCCGGCGCATCTGGCGTTCCTGGCGCTGGTCGTGATCAACCTCGTCAACGGCTTTCATGCGCTTGGCACACTGCTCGGCGTCGGGCTGATGATCCTGCCCGCGGGCATCGCGCGGTTCTGGTCGCGCGACATCACCGCCATGATCTGCATCGCGGTCGCGAGCGCTATTGTGTCGGGCTATGCCGGGCTGGTGCTGTCGTTCCAGACCAAGATCCCCTCAGGGCCGGCGATCATCCTGGTGGCGGCGGGGATTTACGTAGTGTCCGTGCTGTTCGGTAATGTCAGCGGCCTGGTCCGGCAGATGTTTCCCGGCCGGCATCTCGAGGCGTAGCGGCAATGCGGCGTTGGTTCGGGCTCATCTGTCTGGTGCTGATCGCGACGGCCGCGCCGGTCCGTGCGCAGGAGCGCCTCAAGGTCGTCGCCAGCTTCTCCATCCTCGGCGATTTCGTCCGCAATGTCGGTGGTACCAGCGTCAGTGTCACGACGCTGGTCGGGCCGGACAGCGACGCGCATGTCTACTCGCCGACGCCTGCAGACGCGAAAAAGATTGCCGACGCCAGATTGATTTTCATCAACGGCCTCGGTTTCGAGGGCTGGCTGCCGCGGTTGGTCAAGTCGGCGGCCGGCAAGGCAACCGTCGTGACGGCGACATCGGGTATCGCGCCGCTCACCCTCGGCTCCGATGCCGACCCGCATGCCTGGCAATCCGTCGCCAACGCCAAAATTTATGTCGGCAACATCCGCGATGCGCTGGCCGCCGCCGATCCCGCCTCAGCCCAGGCCTTTCGGGCCAATGCGGAGGCCTATCTCGCCAAACTCGAGGCGCTGGACCGCGAGGTCCGCGACGCCATCGCAAAGATCCCGGAAAGCCGACGCAAGGTGATTTCGACCCACAGCGCCTTCGGCTATTTCGCGGCCGCCTACGGCGTCCAGTTCATCGCGCCGGTCGGCGTATCCACGGAATCCGAGCCCAGCGCCCGCGATATTGCAGCCATTATCACCCAGGTCAGGGCGGCCAAAATCCCGGCGGTTTTTCTGGAAAATGTCAGCGATCCGCGCCTGATCCGCCGGATATCGGCCGAGACCGGCGCGAGGGTGGGCGGGACCCTGTATTCGGACGGTTTAACGGCTGAAAAGGGCGATGCCCCCACTAACATTGATATGGTCAGGCACAATATAAAGGCCCTGACCAGCGCGCTCGCGACCTACGGCAGGGGCCACCCTGCCGTCCGGCGCGAGAGCATGATCCGGAAAAGTGGGTACCGGTTTTCCGAAGAGATCATGCTCCACCAAACAATTGCGCGTCCTGTTAGGACGCGCGACATTCGTTCCGGAGCCACTATGTCTGAACTGACGTCCCAAAAAATTCCTGTGACCGTGCTGACGGGCTATCTCGGCGCCGGCAAGACCACGCTGCTGAATCGAATCCTGTCGGAAAATCACGGCAAGAAATACGCGGTCATCGTCAACGAATTCGGCGAGATCGGCATCGACAACGACCTCATCATTGGCGCCGACGAAGAAGTGTTCGAGATGAACAATGGCTGCGTCTGTTGCACCGTGCGCGGCGACCTCGTGCGTATCCTCGACGGCCTGATGAAGCGCAAGGGCAAGTTCGACGCCATCATCGTCGAGACCACGGGCCTCGCCGATCCGGCGCCGGTGGCGCAGACCTTCTTTGTCGACGAGGACGTGCAGAAGAACGCGCGGCTCGACGCGGTGGTGACGGTCGCGGACGCCAAATGGCTGAGCGACCGCCTCAAGGACGCGCCGGAAGCCAAGAACCAGATCGCGTTCGCCGACGTCATAGTGCTCAACAAGACCGATCTCGTCTCCAAGGCGGAACTGGCCGAAGTCGAGGCGCGGATCCGCGGCATCAACCCCTACGCCAAGCTGCACCGCACCGAGCGCTGCAAGGTAGCGCTGTCAGACGTGCTGGAGCGCGGCGCGTTCGATCTCGATCGCATTCTCGAGATCGAGCCGGAATTCCTCGAAGTCGGCGACGACCACGACCATCATCATGATCACGACCATCACCACGGCCACGGCCATCATGATCACAGCCACAGCCATGGCGGGCTGAAGCATTACCACGACGAGGACATGCAATCGCTGTCGCTGCGCACGGACAAGCCGCTCGATGCCACCAAATTCATGCCGTGGCTGCAGAACCTCGTCGCCTCCGAGGGCCAGAAGATCCTGCGCTCGAAGGGTATCCTCGCTTTCAGCGATGATGACGACCGCTACGTGTTCCAGGGCGTGCACATGATGCTCGAAGGCGACCATCAGCGTAAGTGGAAGGATGACGAGCGGCGCGAGAGCCGTCTTGTCTTCATCGGCCGCGAATTGCCGGAGCAGTTGATCCGCGACGGCTTTGAGAGCTGTATTACCACGTGATGAAAGAGTTTGATCCGGGCGAAGGCCCCTCCATCGCTTCGATCACCGACCGGGTGGTTCCGGTCATGGTCGGTATGCCGATATCCTCGGTGCATTTTCTCGGTGAAACTGCGGTCTTTGTCGGTGCCGAGGAAAGTGCTGCGGTCGTCGGCGCCGGCGTCAAGGTTTCGCACGTCAACATTCATGGCGGCGCGGTGCTGTGTGCGGTGTCCGATGGCGCGCGCATCGTTACCGGCGGTGACGACGGCAAGCTCGTTGCCCTCAACGCCAAGGGCGAGGTCAGCGTGCTGGCGACCGACGCCAAGCGGCGATGGATCGACAATGTCGCGCTGCATCCCGATGGTGCGGTGGCGTGGTCGGCCGGCAAGACCGCCTATGTCCGCAGCGGCAAAAGCGAAGAGAAGACCTTCGATATGCCCTCGACCGTTGGCGGGCTGGCGTTCGCACCGAAGGGCCTGCGCCTCGCGGTCGCGCACTACAACGGCGTGACGCTGTGGTTTCCCAACATGGCGGCGAAGCCGGAGTTTCTGGAATGGGCCGGGTCGCATCTCGGCGTCACGTTCAGTCCCGACAACAAATTCCTGGTCACCACGATGCACGAGCCGGCGCTGCACGGCTGGCGCCTCGCCGACAACCGGCACATGCGCATGAGCGGCTATCCCGGCCGCGTCCGTTCGATTTCCTGGAGCGCCGGCGGCAGGGGACTCGCAACTTCAGGCGCCGATACCGTGATTATCTGGCCCTTCACCAGCAAGGACGGCCCGATGGGCAAGGAGCCGGCGATGCTGGCGCCGCTGCAGGCGCGGGTCTCCGCGGTCGCCTGTCATCCGAAGCAGGATATTCTGGCCACCGGCTACAGCGACGGCACGGCGCTCATTGTGCGCATCGAGGATGGCGCGGAAATCCTGGTGCGCCGAAGGGGCAGCGCCGCCATTTCCGCGCTGGCCTGGAGCGCCAAGGGATCGCTGCTCGCCTTCGCCACCGAAGACGGCGACGCCGGGATGGTAGAGCTGTGATAGATTCGTCACTTCTCTATCCTAGAGAAGTGACATGAAGTTCCTGGCAACCTTCCAGACGACCGATTTCCTCGACACGCTGGTCAGCCTGACCACGGCGTTCATTCTCGGCACTTTGATCGGCGCCGAGCGGCAATACCGGCAGCGGACTGCGGGGCTGCGCACCAACGTGCTGGTTGCCCTCGGTGCGGCGGCCTTTGTCGATCTTGCCATGCATCTCGCCGGGCCGGATGGCGGCGTGCGCGTGATCGCCTATGTCGTGTCAGGCATCGGCTTTCTCGGCGCCGGCGTCATCATGAAGCAGGGCATGGACGTGCGCGGCCTCAATACCGCGGCGACGCTGTGGGCATCCGCCGCAGTCGGTAGCTGCGCCGGTGCCGACATGATCGCCCAGGCCGCAGCGCTCACCGTGTTCGTTCTGGCTGGCAACACTCTGCTGCGCCCGCTGGTGAACGCCATCAACCGCATTCCGATCGACGAACGTGCTTCGGAGGCCACCTATTATTTCAAGCTCGCGGTCACCGCCGAGGCGCTGCCTGACATGCGCGACCACCTGGTCGAGCGGCTGGAGCATGCAAAATATCCGGTCGCTGAAATCAATGTGGTTGAACATGGCGACGACCTGCTGGAAATCGTCGCCACGCTGGTTTCCACCGCGATCGACCCCAACGAGCTGAACGCGGTCGTGGTCGAACTGCAGCGCCAGCCGGGTGTTCGCCACGCCACCTGGGAAGTCAGCACCAAGGACTAGCTTGGACCGTTCCGGGTTGCCCGGTTCCGCGCCACATGGCGCAGGGAACGATCCTTCCTGCCGGCCGTTGATATCGCGAACAACCACGCGGTGAACGATATGTCTGCCGATCCCAACAAGCGCAGTTACCGGATTGATTTTCTCCTCGCGGCCGCGCTGGTCACGACGGGGCTGGTGATGTCGGGTCTGTCGCTGGCCGAACTGGGCACGCGCAATTCGCAGCAATTGGCGCAGGCAACCCAGCCGCTGCAATCGACGCCGGGTGCGGAAACCAAGCCCGCGGCACCCTCTGAGCCCGTCACCAC
>JBOHIT010000758.1:0-6860 GCA_050726155.1 Bradyrhizobium sp. | reverse complement strand
GCCGCGGCCTCTCGGTTCTATCACTGCCGTCTCTGGGATACTGGGTCACCCGCCTGCGCGGGTGACGACAACTGAATGTGTGTCTGCGTTCCCGCGGCATGAAATGCCCGAGCCTTGCTGGAAACTTCTCACCCCCTCTCCAATCAGAGGACGCAGGGAATGCCGGATGCGCGCTGCACCCGCGATCTCATGTGCAATGTGCACAGAAAACTGCGCACATGAGCATACAGGGCAGCGGAGAACATCCGACATTCCCTGCGCAATGGCTTTACGGCTTATAGCGTGCTCTCCCCGGAGAACGGCTCTTTTGCCTCCGTTGCGCCCTGAAAGGCAGTTGCCCCCAGGTGCATTGACGCCAGCACCGCGACGTCAGGACCACACGCCTTCGCCGTACGCGTCATGCGCTTACGTCTCGCGCACTTCGCGTCCACCGCGACCCGCCCCTCGTTGTGACGATGGCCAACGCCCCTCTGAGCGGGACGGGATGACCAAGATGTGCCACTGTTTTCATTTCTGATAAAGCGAAATATTTTTGATTCTGGATCTTGACATGAATTCTGTTAATACGAAGTGTTTGCCCGTCGGGTTGGTTTGTCGCACCCCGCCACTCAACGTCTTCATTGCAAGCGAGGCGACGCAGGCCTTGGCGCGAGGCGATCCGGGCGCCTCTCACACCGCGTGATGGCAGACCGCTTCGACGCGGTTGCCGTCGGGGTCGCGCAGGAACGCGGCGTAGTAGGACGCGTGATAATCTCGCAGGCCCGGCGGACCGTCGTCGGTGCCGCCCGCCGCAATGCCGGCGTCCCAGAAGGCGTCGACCTGGGTTCGCCACTTCGCCTTGAAGCACCAATGGCGGCCGAAGGCATCGTCCGGTTTGGCGCCCTTGCGGATGGTGAGGTAGACCCGGTCCGGGTAGGCCGGCCGCGCCCGCTCGCCATAGCCGAGCCAGTCGTCGCGGCGGCCGACCTTGACGATGTCGAGCGCCTTCATGATGGCGTCGTAGAACCGCTCGGCGGCGGCGATGTCGGATACGGTGATGGAGACGTGGTCCAGCATTGATCGATTCCGTTACGACGCGTTCTTCAACCGCTCCAGCGCTTCGAGAATCTTTTCTTTTCGCGCCATGGCCGCATCACGCTTCTCTTTCTCTTCCTCGACGATCTCGTCAGGCGCATTGGCGACGAATTTCTCGTTGCCGAGCTTGGCGTCGACGCGCTTGATGTCGGCCTCGGCCTTGGCGATTTCCTTGTCGAGCCGGGCCTTTTCGGCGGCCAGATCGATGACGCCTTTCAGCGGCAGCGCCACGACTTCGCCACGCACGAGTAATTGCACCGCGCCTTCCGGCGGACGATCGGCGAACGAAATCTCGCCGAGCCGCGCCATGCGCTTGACAGTATCGCTCCAGCGCTGCGCGCGATCCCTGGTCTCGGCGGATGCGCCCGACAGCACCAGCGGCGTCAAGGTAGCCGGCGCAATGTTCATTTCCGCACGCACCGAGCGGATCGCGGTGACGAGATCGACCACCCAGCCGATTTCCGATTCCGCCGCGGGATCGCTGAAATCGCCGGCGTGGAGTGCGGCCATGATCGGCGGGATCAGCCCATCGTTCGGACCTGCCATCGCCATCGATGCGAGTTGATCCGCTGTCGTGGCGCCCGCCTTGCGCGGCCATTCCGCCAGCACCAGCAGGCCGTCGCGCTTCGCCGTCACCGCCCAGAGCTCTTCGGTGATGAACGGCATGAACGGATGCAGCAGCTTCAGGATTTCGTCGCGTGCCCAAGCGACCATGGCGCGGGTCTCGGTCTTTGCCGCGCCCTCCTCGCCCAGCAACATCGGTTTTGCGAGTTCGATGTACCAGTCGCAATAGACGTTCCAGACAAAGCGATAGATCGCGTTCGCTGCATCATTAAAGCGATAGGCTTCGATCGCTTCGGTGACCTCGCGCGTCGCACGCGACGTCTCATGCGCGATCCAGCGGTTCAGCGTTTGCTTTAAAGTTTCCTTGGCGCCGGTCGGATCGAACCCTGCCGGCATCACGCAGCCATTCATCTCGGCAAAACGGCAGGAATTCCACAGCTTGGTTGCAAAATTTCTATTAGTTTCAACTAGTTGTGGCGACAACTTGATGTCGTGACTGTGCGCAGCACCACGCGCCAGTGCAAACCGCAACGCGTCGGCGCCAAAGTCGTCGATGACGCCGAGGGGATCGATGACGTTGCCTTTCGACTTCGACATCTTCGCGCCCTTCTCGTCGCGAACCAGGCGGTGGATGTAGACGGTCGAGAACGGCGCGTCGTTCTTGAAGTGAAGGCCCATCATCATCATCCGGGCGACCCAGAAGAAGATGATGTCCCAGCCGGTCACCAGCACGTTGGTCGGGTAGTAGCGCGCGACCTCCGGTGTCTCCTCCGGCCACCCAAGCGTCGAGAACGGCCACAGTGCCGAGGAGAACCAGGTGTCGAGCACGTCCTCGTCACGCGTGATGAAGCCTTCGCGCTGGGCGGGATCTTCCGCCATCGCCTGCCCCTGCTCGGGCGTGATGACTTCCTGCTCGACGTAATAGCCGAGCGCATTGCCGACGGCCTCTTCTTCGGTCTCGGCGACGAACACCTTGCCGTCAGGCCCGTACCAGGCCGGGATCTGGTGGCCCCACCAGAGCTGACGGGAGATACACCAGGGCTGGATGTTCTCCATCCACTCGAAGTAGGTCTTTTCCCAGTTCTTCGGCACGAACGTCGTTGCACCCGAGCGCACCGCCGCGATCGCGGGCTGCGCCATCGTTTGGGCGTCGACGTACCATTGGTCGGTGAGATACGGCTCGATCACCACGCCGGAACGGTCGCCGTGCGGCACCATGTGCACGTTCGGCTCGATCTTCTCCAGGAAACCGAATTCCTCGAGGCGCGCGACGATGCGCTTGCGCGCGGCGAAACGATCGACGTGGTGGAATTCCTCCGCGAACTGCGAAGCACCTTCCGGCAAGCCGCGCAGATAATCCTCGTTGTCGACGAGGGCCATGCAGCCCTCCTGGTCGAACACGTTGATCTGCGGCAGGCCGTGGCGCTTGCCGACCTCGAAATCGTTGAAGTCATGCGCCGGTGTGATCTTGACCGCGCCGGAGCCCTTCTCCGGATCGGCATAATCGTCGCCGACAACAGGAATGCGGCGGCCGACCAGCGGCAGGATGACGTGCTGGCCGATCAGATGCCCAAGCCGCTCGTTGTCCGGATGCACGGCAACGGCCGTGTCGCCCAGCATCGTCTCGGGCCGCGTGGTCGCAACCACGATGAAGGTCGCGGGATCGTCAGGGTTGAAGGTTTTGCCTTCGATCGGATAGCGCAGGTACCAGAGATTGCCCTTGACCTCGATCTGCTGCACTTCGAGATCGGAGATCGCGGTGAGCAGTTTCGGGTCCCAGTTCACCAGCCGCTTGTCTTTGTAGATCAGGCCTTCGCGGTGCAGTTCGACGAACACTTTGGCGACCGCGCGCGACAGGCCCTCGTCCATCGTAAAACGTTCGCGCGACCAGTCGCAGGACGCGCCGAGCCGCTTCAACTGGTTGACGATGACGCCGCCGCTTTCGGCCTTCCACTGCCAGACGCGCTCGAGGAATTTGGCGCGGCCCACGTCGCGCCGGCCCGGCTCCTGCCGTTCCATCAACTGCCGCTCGACCACCATCTGGGTGGCGATCCCGGCGTGATCGGTGCCGGGCTGCCACAGCACGTCGCGGCCGCGCATGCGCTCGAAGCGGCACAGGATATCCTGCAGGGTGTTGTTGAGCGCGTGGCCCATATGCAGCGATCCCGTCACGTTCGGCGGCGGGATCACGATGGTAAAGGGCTCAGCGTCCTTGCGCTCGGGGCGGCCAGCCCTGAACGCGCCGCTCGCCTCCCAGAGGCTGCTCATGCGGCTTTCGATATCGGCGGGCTGGTAGTTTTTCTCGATCATGACAATGCAATTGCGGGTCTTTGAGGAAGGAAACGCGTTTTGGAGCGAATTCCGGGTGCCGGTCCGCGCCAAGGAAAGCGCGTCAAAACAATAGATTAGCGCGCGATCCTGAACCGATCAGATATCTTGCGGCCCCCTAGAAACCCGCCGCGGGGCGTCAAGTCAACCTGACCGGTACCGAAAGCACGATAAAGCCGGTCTGGAATGCCTGAATGAGGGCTGGACCGCCTGGAGGCGGCCCGCTTTGGCGGGTCAGCGCCCGCGCGAAACCCGCTCGATTTCGGCTTTGACGATCCGCTCGACCAATCCCGGGAGGTTGTCGTCGAGCCAGGATTTCAGCATCGGCCGCAGCATTTCCTTGACCAGATCTTCCAGCGTGCGCGCGTTGTTGCTGAGCACGGTGTTGGCCAGCGAATTGAACGCGGATTCGACCGCCGACACGGTCGAGCGCGACAACATCTGCGGCGTCGGCGCAGCACCGGCGCTCTCAAACGGCGGCGGCTCATAGGCCGGCTGCCGGTGCAGCGCCCTGGCGGCGGCAGTTTCGGTGAACTCGATGTCGTCCTGCGGCTCGATCGTGTGGAATGCCGCTGGCGCCGGATCCGGCACCGCCATGTCATCGGTGAGTTCGAACACATCGGCTTCGGGCTGCGCCGGCCGGATGTCGGCCTCCGGCGTCGCCGCGTCGAGGCTCGCCAGCATCGCGTCGATGTCGTCCTGATTGTTGCTGGCGACAGGCTCCGGCGCGGGCGGCGCTGGCCTGGGCGCTGCGGCGGCAGCTGGCCTAACTTCAGGAGGTTTGGGAGCAATCGCCGGCGTCTTGGCGGCCAGTGGCTCGGGCTTCGCTGGCGGTGGGCTTGCGGGCTTCTCGGCCGCAGCCGGCTTTGCTTCAGGAGCTTTTACTTCAGGAGTCTTTACTTCGGAAGCCTTGGCGTCAGCAGGCTTGGCTTCGTCGTCGGCAATGATGCGACGGATCGACGCCAGAATCTCCTCCATCGAGGGCTCTTGGACCTTTGCAGGTTGCGTCATCTCCGACTCCACATCGAAACCATTTTACACCAAGCCACGCGGGAATTGCTGGTTCCGGATATGTTGGCCGGGATTTTCATCGCACAAGCCAGACTTGTCCCCAGATCAGGCCCGCCCGATGCATCGCGCGGGGTTCCGCTCCCCTCAAAGCAACCTGGCGCGCGGACCAGAGATACGAAAAAGCGGCGCGAATCGCCTTGTTGCCTCCAGGAAAGGTATGTCACGGCAACAAGTGATTGCAACAACGCACCCGGCATACGCACCGTCGGGTGACGATATCATCCCTCCCGGGTGACGTTGTCATCCCGCACGCATACGCGTGCGGACGGGGTACTATTTGCCGTCGGGCGTGCGGACGCCGACCCAGCTGTCGCGCACCTGGTGATAATGCACGCTCGGATCGTAGGTGGTGGTCTGCAGGTTGAGCACGATCGGCGACAACCGTCCGACCGAGTTCAGCACGGAATAGGACGCGACGACGCGGTCGTGCTGGGCGGTGACGAGCGCGACGCGCGCGTTGACCAGCGCCTGCTGTGCGTTCAGGACGTCGAGCGTGGTGCGCTGTCCGGCCTTGGCTTCTTCGCGCACGCCGTTGAGTGCGATTTCGGACGCCGTCACCTGCGCCTGCGCCGATTGCACCTGCGCCTTGCCGGCGACCAATTGGCCCCAGGCGGTGACGACGTTGGCGCGGGTCTGGTCGCGGGTCTGTTCCAGAACCAGACGCTGCTGGGTCAAGGTTTCCTTGGACTGGCGGATCAGCGAATATTCGGCGCCGCCCTGGAAGATCGGGATATTGAGCTGCGCGACAGCCGACGCACCGAACGATCGGTAGATCGTCATCTGCTGTTCGTAGGCCTGTTGCACCGATGCCTGGACGTTCACGGTCGGCAACAGCGCGCCCTCGTTGACCTTGACCTGGAGATAGCTGACGTCGATGCCGAACATCGCCGCCGTGACGTTCGGATTTTGCGTCAGACCGAGTTCGACGGCGCCCGGCAACGAACCCGGCAAATAGCGATCGACCGGCGAGCCCGGGGCCAACGCGACCGGCTCATTGCCGATGATGCGGCGAAAATTCGACCGCGTCGTGTTCAAGTTGGATTCGGCAGTGAGCTGCTGGGTCTTGCCGGCTGCAAGCTGCGCTTCCGATTGGGCGACGTCGGTACGCGTCACTTCGCCGACGTTGAACCGGTCCTTGG
This sequence comes from Bradyrhizobium sp., assembly GCA_050726155.1. Classification (GTDB taxonomy): domain Bacteria; phylum Pseudomonadota; class Alphaproteobacteria; order Rhizobiales; family Xanthobacteraceae; genus Bradyrhizobium. Next base: position 684 of record JBOHIT010000758.1, on the reverse strand, counting down.
TCTGCTTCAGCGTTTGCTCGAGCACGCGAACGTTGCTCTTCTGCACCTCGACGATCGCGGAGTCGCGCAGATAGTCCATGTAGATGGTGGCCGCCGAGAGCAGCACGGTCTGCTCAAGCACCCGGAGCGCCTCGCGCGCGCCGGAGACCTGGGCTTCGGCCGCCCTGGTCTTGTTTGCGGTCTGCTGACCGTTGAACACGTTCTGCACGACGGTGGCGCCGACGCTGCGCGGCGCATTGGCGCCGTGAATTTCGGTCCGCACGATCGCGGTCGGGGTTCCACCCGAGGTGCTGTTGACGTCGGTGTATTGATAACCGGCGCTGGCAGTCAGATTGACCTTCGGGCGATAGCCCGACAATGCCTGCGGCACCGCTTCATCCGTGAAGCGCACTTGGGCGCGCTGCGAGTTGAGCTGCGGGTTGTTCTGATAGGCGCGCACCAGCGCGGCCTCAATCGTATCGGCCAAGGCAGGCATCGGGCCCGCCATAGCCAGCAGAAGGACCGAAGCCGCAGCCCCGGTGAAAGCCTTCACACCACGCATCCCTGGTAATCCATTCATTTTAGTTCGCCGGCCCAAAAAAGAACCGGACGTAGCTTCAGACGTAGTGAGTCCCGGCTCACCTTATTCCGCAGCTAGGCCGGACGGAACCACCCCGCAAGCCAACCCGGTCGAAACTCTTCACG